>JAYUFH010000164.1:0-14582 GCA_043738765.1 Pseudomonadota bacterium
TGGCGGCGAGTTTGAATAACCTCACGGAGGCCATCAAGGAAGTGCGCCGTATTTCCCATGCCCTGCGGCCAGGGTTGCTGGATAAAATGGGATTGGAAACCGCCTTGCTCGACCTGTTCGATCAATTCCAGGCACGCTGCGGCATCGTTGTTAAACGCGCGCTTACCCTCAATCCGGTTACGCGTTTGCCAGATGATGTTGAAATCACGTTGTATCGCGTTATACAGGAGGCATTGTCAAATATCGAACGACACGCCCGCGCCACGGAAGTTTCGATAGTCCTGGCGCAGGATGCCACGTATGCAAGACTTATGCTGCAGGACAACGGCCAAGGGTTTTCACCGGAAGACCAATCCCCCGATAGCAAAGTCGGCATTGGCTTGACGAATATGCGTGAACGGGTCGAACTGCTTGACGGAGATTTCCGTTTGGATAGCGCCCCGGGCCGGGGGACGTGCATCAGTGTGTCTCTACCTTGCAACCTAGCCACAGGTTAAACTGAGGGCGCAATGATACCCATTCGTATATTAATTGTGGACGACCATCTTTTGTTGCGGGATGGTATTGCCGCAATCTTGCAGGAGGGTCCAAATGTAACAGTAGTGGGTCAGGCACTCAATGGCCAAGATGCGTTGGAGAAAGTAGAGCAGCTCGTTCCAGACGTTGTTCTCATGGATATTGCCATGCCGGTGATGGACGGATTGGAGGCCACCCGATCCATCAAAGTCAGATGGCCCGATGTGCGGATCCTGATACTGAGCATGCATGATGAACCGGAATACGTCAGAAAAATCATGCAAGCGGGGGCATCCGGATATGTGTTGAAAGATGTTTCTGCGGACGAGCTAGTACGCGCCATCATCACCGTCCATCAGTCAGGTACCTACCTCAGTTCCGGAGTATCCCGACATTTTCTCCAGTCTACGGAATTGAATACCCCGGATACCCGAGACTCCCTCACCACACGCGAAATCGAAGTGTTGAGACTTATCGCCCAGGGACAATGTAACAAAGACATTGCCCGCACCCTGGATATTTCCATCAGGACCGTTGAGTCTCACCGTCTGAATCTCCGCAACAAACTTGGCATACAGACTGCCGCCGGCCTCACCCACTATGCCCTTGAGCATCACCTGATTTAACACCGCTCCGTATTACTACTTAAGTCAGTCAGTAGTCCCACCAGCAGGTTCTCGGTAATGGTGCGCATGGCGTCACGCACGTTTTTGCGGCCATACTCTTTCACACACCTGAATTGAGGGCAAGGCCATGACGATTGAATACGCGGTGTTGATCACATCCACCCTGCTTGGAATTTTCGCTGTGTGGAAGATGTTTTGGAGTATCCAGGAAGCCCACGTCGGCGTGGTCACGCGTTTTGGACGCTACCATCGTATCTTACAACCGGGACTGAATCTGGTTTTCCCCTGGGAGTCTGTGTTCATACTGAGTGCGCAATCGAGAGTCGTCGATATGAGGTTTCAGGCCATTACCTTGGATCAGGCCAACGTTCATTTCAACTGTACCCTGCTCTTCAGCGTGGCCGGCCGTGATAGCGTAAATGTGCATAGAGCCGTTTTCTCCTTTGCCAGCCAAGGTGAGTTGCAGCTATCCATCAGTCGTCTGGTGGAAGATGAAACCCGTTCCTATACGGCAGGAAAACGCCAGGCCGAAATGATCGGCGTGTCATCCGATCTTGTCGACCGCATAAAAACGAATTTGGACGGCCGCCTGGCCGAGTGGGGTTACCGCATCATCGATTTGCGTTATAACAATTTGCATTTTGATGATGCAGTCATGACCTCCATGACCCGTGTGGTGGCGGCAGTCAATGAACGCGAAGCGGCCGAACACGAGGGTGAGGCGTTGCTCATCCGCAAGACCAAGGATGCGGAGGCCAACGGGGCCTTTATTCACATTAATGCCGAGGCAGAACGTATAGCCTGGAAACTACGAGGTCAGGGGCTCGCGGAATTCCGTCGAGAAGTGGCCAAGGGCGTACGTGATGCGGTGGATGAGCTGCAGGCATCCGGATTGGATCCCAACTTCCTCTTGTTCTTTATGTATACCGAGGCGCTGAAATACATCGCCGAACATTCCAAGGCGGGTCATACCTTGTTCGTCAGCACCAGCCCGGCGGTACCACAGGAAATCATGGAACAGATGTCGGCGTTTTACCACGCAGCCACACCCACAGAGCATGCTGCGTCTCCAACAGATTGAAGTGCGCGGATAGATATGGATTTAATTGTACGTAGGCCTGAGTAGAGTTCGTAGTCGGAAATTAATGATGATCTGTCCCTGAAGTTCACAGGAGGATATATGGACACTCGACAAGCGGCTTTATGGCAGCGCATAGATGCGTATGAGTTCGACGATTCAGAGAGTACCCTCACCTTCACCGCACGCCTTGCGCGTGACAATGATTGGTCGCCAGCCTTCGCAAAGCGCGCTCTCCAGGAATATAAAAAGTTCATCCTATTGGCCATGACTGCCGGCCATCCGGTTACCCCGTCGGACGAGGTGGACCAGGTCTGGCACTTGCATTTACTTTATACGCGCTCTTATTGGGAGGATTTCAGCCGTATTCTCGGCAGGCCATTGCATCACGGTCCGACCAAGGGCGGCGTCGACGAGGGGAACAAGTTCTTTGTATGGTACGAGAATACCTTGTGTTCTTATGCGCAGATTTTCGCCACTCAGCCGCCCCCGGACATCTGGCCCGATCCGGCGAGACGCTTCAGTGAGGCCAGCCACTTCAGAAGAATTAATACGCGCGATTGCTGGGTGGTGCCCAAGCTACGTCTGAATTTGCCATTGACATTGGTTGCAGCTGTGCTGCCCTTGATGTGGTTGGCTGGATGTACGGTCAACGGCGGAACGGACGGGTTTGGGATATTTTCATTATTAATTCCGATCGCGGTATTGCTTTTTGTCGCTAGTTCGGGCAACGCAAGTAATAAGAAGAAAAAAGACGACAACGATAGTGGCGCCGGAGGTGGCGGCGATGGTGGCTGTGGAGCTGGAGGGGGGTGTGGCGGTGGATGTGGCGGAGGGTGTGGTGGCGGTTAATCAATTATTAATAGTCATTCAGCGTAATTAAGGTTCAGACCCTCTTAAGGCTGTTTAGGTCCGACCCGGAGAAACGTAGTAGGAGGGACCATTGGGTCACGGTGATGCGTTCGCAAAGGTGCATCGCCCCATCAATGCCATACGACTATCGGATCATACTTATGAAACTGCTTCGCCGGATAAAATGTGTAATGGGTGTCCATTCGGCGACTGGTCGTGGCGCACGCAGACCGAAGCCGAAAAGTACGAATCATTAGTGCGCGTTTGATGACCAAGCATGAGAGGAAAATCCATGAAGAAGGCTAAACGTGACGAACTTCGCCCAGAGTACCGCCGAGAGGATCTTGGAAAGGGTGTGCGAGGCAAACACTTGAAGGCCTATCGCGCGGGTACAAATCTTGTACTCCTTCAACCTGAGGTTGCGGCAGCATTTCCCACGGCGCACGCAGTAAATGATGCCTTAAGTTCCTTGATCGAAATCGCAGAACATGCCGCCAAAAAACGCCGCTCCACCGGGCGTGCAAAGACGGCACGTCGGTGAACTCTGCGTTAGGCGTTTATCGATCCGAAAATAACTGAGCCACAAGCACCACTTGGATTGATGTTGTCCGATATTCCGATTATCAACTTACGGAAAGAGTTCGAAGCACAAGGCTGGGGTAAATGAAATGAACCCAACGACTGGGATACACCAGGTAATATTGAGCTTCGCGATGCTCACCCCAACCTACCGCGCCTAATGAATCGCCGCCTGCAATAACCGCACGATCAACTGTAGCTGCTCCTCACTATTCGCCTGCTCCAGCAAACGATTGAGCTTGCCGCGGAGTGCCTGTTTGTCGAGAGCTTCCTGCTCGGCCATGAACATCTCCCAGGGTTCCACCTTGAGCGATTGGGCCAACCGCAGCAGCGTGTCGAGGGTGGGATTTTCTTTGCCCCTTTCGATGTTTGCTCAGGTACTTTGGGTTGATCTGAACCTGTTCGCCCAAGGCGGGCCCGCAAGTGTTTTATTTGTTTCCCCAGCGATATCCTTTATCCATGCGGCAGACTGAAAAGTAGTGCAATAGCTTTATTTTTTCAGCCCCATTCAATGTGTCAGATGGTTATCAAGAGGCGGATCGGCGGATATAGTCAACGGCGCTATGAGAGAAAAATAACAGCTTGGTATACGAATAAACGGAACAGATGGTTTTTTCAACAGTACCCTTTCGGAGGCAGAATGCTTATTCTCACGCGCCGCGTCGGAGAGACCGTGAACATCGGGGACGATGTCCAGGTGACCGTGCTGCGCATCGACGGAAACCAGGTGCGCATCGGTGTGGCGGCGCCGAAGACGATTCCCGTGCACCGGGTCGAACGCCGGGTGCATGAGCCGGGAACGCTGCCCATGCAGGCGGGAGACCCAACGGCTCCGGCCGAGGAAAAAGACTAGCACGGTAGGTTGGGGTGAATGAGGAACCCCAACGACTGTGATGCACCCGGTAATGTTGGGGTTCGCGATGCTCACCCCAACCTACCGCGCTTGGCCTGTCCCCGATTCCGCCGGGTTATCATTGTGTTAGATGATCGGCGAGCAGGGATAACCCAGCTCCAATACAGATCCATATTGAGATTGAAAAGATCGGCGAGTACACTGTTTATACAATAATACCAACGCGGAGTTACCACCGTGCAAGCGACCGTGCAAAACCCTATGGCGGTATTCAACGCCGGCAGCAGGAACGCCGTCAATACAACGATCGCCGCCAATCCATTCGCTACGAACTCGATAAAAAGCCTCGTCGGCGATATGAGAATCAACGCCGCGGTAGTGAGTGGCAGATGATAGTTCTCAATCGCTGAGATAATTGGCGCATACGGCGGTATGGATTCCGGCTTTGTTTAATGCGTCCGGCATTGTAAAAACCACAAGCCCGGATACACCAACCACAACACGTCTTTAAACTTTGCTTTGCCAAGTCCTGGGCGTGCCCCACGCGCGCGAATATTGTGCGGGGTTTCGCTTGAAAAGACGCCATCTTTTACAACAGGCGCGTCGCACAAGAGCGATCGTGCGCATGGAACACGCAGGTTGACTAACGGATAAGGGTATCGCACACCACCGAGGTAAGCGTGAAGAACTTTTTACCTACCGTCACGTTAGTCTCGGGGCAGCGTGGAAAGTCGACGGTCATGATATGGGTGATGTAATCGCCGGGTGGCAGGCTCACGATGAAGGCACCGTGTGCATTGGTGGTCGCCGTACCCACAACCGATCGATTGGCGTTGAGGATTTGTACTATGGCCCCGTCATAGGGCTTGTCGCAAGGTATGCCAACCTGGCATACGGGCATGATGGGTGAGAGCGTTACGTGTCCCGCCACCCCCGGGCCATAACCGGGCACGACTATCCCGGCCCTATCGTCCGGTGCGACGAGCGCCGCTTGTGCAGGCAAGCTGCTTGTGGCGAGGCCCAGCACAACCACACTCAACACCGATATAAAGGAAAAGAAATCAGCCGTCCTTTTGTTCATAGTAGCCTCCGTATTAAATTAAGTGTCATGGATTTCATGTTGCTTCACTCAAACGATCCTGAGCAGCGGTCGGCGCTGGCCGATACAACCCTTCACAACCAGGACTACCGTGGCGGGAACTCTATAATCGTATCCACAGGCACATACAGTTGTAAACAACGCGCCGACCGATGGAGCACCGTGGAATATTTTACCAAACTTCATACTTCATAATTACAGGCGAACCGGGGTTCCCGCGCTTACCGAACAACCGTGGCACATGGTAAACCGGGGCGGATTGATTGATCAAGACGATCCAAGAAGAGCGCTCTGTCATGCGCGGTATGAGCACCCAATCCAGGATACTCGTGGCATGCCATTGTGAACGACGGGCGGGCGAGGTAATTCGAATCATGCCTGCACGGAAGGCGGGCGGCCTTGAACGTAAACACTGTCATGGGTGAAGCACGGTAGGTTGGGGTGTATGAGGAACCCCAACAATTATGATGCACCAGGTAATGTTGGTGTTCGCGATGCTCACCCCAACCTACCGCATTGCAGCGATTCTCATAGGGTGGGCATTGCCCACCAGCGGAAGCCATCGACGCCCCGTGTGGTGGGCAATGCCCACCACACGCTTACTATTCCTTCGTCATGCGACACGCATTCTCGCGCTGGTACATTTCCTCTATCTCTTTGGCGTAGCGCTGTTCGATCTTATTGCGCTTCGGCTTCAACGTCGGCGTCAGCAATTCGTTTTCCACGGTCCACGGCTCGGCGATGCGCGCGAGGTGATGGATCCTGGCGTAGCCGGGGAAGCTGCTGAGCTGCGCATTGGCGCGCCGGCAGAGTTCCTGCTTGTCTTGCAGCTGGCTCACCGCCAGCAGGCCCAGATGACTGCGTCCCTCTCCCAGGACCAGCACCTGCTCGAACGCCGGGTCCATGAGTATCGCCTGCTCGGCATCGGACGGCGGCACCTTCTCGCCGTTGCTGAGCACGATGATGTCCTTGGCGCGGCCGGTGATGTAGACCCTGCCGTCCTTGATGCGCACCAGGTCGCCGGTGTGGAGCCAGCCGTCCGGGTCGATGGTCTCCGCGGTGGCCTGCGGATTGTTCCAATATCCCAGCATCAGCGACGGCCCGCGCACCAGCAATTCCCCGCCCGGCAGGGTTCTGACTTCCACGCCCTCCAACGGCCGGCCCACGGACAAGGGATCGTTATCACCCGGGCGGTTGGCGCTGATGACCGGCGAAAACTCGGTCATCCCATATCCCTGCAGGATGGGCAGGCCGAGCCCGATGAAGGTGCGCGCCAGTTGCGGCGCCAGCGCCGCGGCGCCGACCACCAGGATGCGTATGCGTCCGCCCAGACGCGCGCGCAACTTGCGCGCCACCAGCCGGTCGAGCAACGGCCACAACCTGTCCTCCCAGCGGGAACTCCGCCGCGTGAAGCGCTTCCAGCCGATGTCCACGGCCATGTCAAACAGCCGACGCTTGAGCGATCCCGCGGGCAGCCCTTCCTGCACCTTGGCGTAAATGCGTTCGAAGATGCGCGGCACGCACACCGCCAGGGTCGGGCGCTGGCTCTGAAAATCCTCCCCCAACTCCGGTATGCCGCGCGCATAAATGGTCTGGGCGCCAATGGCCATGGCCGCGTAGTAACCCACGCTGCGTTCGAACGTATGCGACAACGGCAGAAAGGATAGAAAGCTGTCTGTCTCATCCACCCCGGTCACGGCACCCAGGCAGCCGTCGGTGTTGCTGAGGATATTGCGGTGGCTGAGCATCACTCCCTTGGGACGGCCGGTGGTGCCGGAGGTGTACACCAGGGTCGCCATCTCCGTCGCGCGCGCCGCACCGGCCTCGGGGTTGCCGCCCTCGGCGGGCAGCCATTTGTCGAGGCCAATGGCGACGGCGTCACCCCCGGCGGTGTTGTTGACATACACCACGCGTTTGACCATCGGCGTCTGCGCACGCAGCTGCGGCCACAATGCCCCATCCTCCAGCAGCAGCAGGGCAACCTCGCAATCATTCAGGCACCAGGCCATGTTGTCCGGCCGGTCGTTATAAAACAGCGGCACCACCACCAGCCCCAGGCCCAGGGCCGCCTGATCGAACAATACCCATTCGATGCGATTGCGCATGCAGATGCCGACGCGCGCGCCCGGCCGCAGGTTCTCCTTGTGCAAGGCCACCTGCCAGCGCGCCACTTCGCGCGCGACCTCGCCCCAGGTCATGTCGTGCCACACGCCGTCACGGCACTGACGATAGGCCGCCGCGTCCGGCGTCTGGCGCACACGCTCGACGAAGAGTTGCGGTATCGTGGTGTCGGGGGTAATCGGTATACGCATACCTAACTCCGCATGATGCTACGGCGTTCCAGCAGACCCACCTTGCCCCAGCCCTGGTCCGGTTGAAAACGCGCACCATACTCGCCCGCCAGGCGCGTCAGGGTATTGCAGATACCGGTCTCGCCCAGGGTCTCGGCGTAACGCATGGGGCCGCCGAGATAGGGTGCAAAGCCGGTGCCGTAGACCATGCCGGTATCGACCGCGTCCGCGTCCGCCACCACGCCTTCGCGCAGACAGGCCACGGCCTCGTCCAGCATGCGCAGTATCAATCGCTCGGTGATGGGTGTATCCGCCGGCTGGCCACCGGGGGTTTTCTTCGCCTTGCCTTTCTTGTCGTAGACATAAAATCCGCGTCCCGACTTCTTACCCAGATGACCGGCCGCCACCATGTCCCGCAGGCGCTGCGGCACCGCGAGATCGAGGGACGCGGACAGCATCTCCGCCACCGACAGGCAGATGTCCAGGCCCACGGTGTCCGCCAGCAGTATCGGGCCCATGGGCATGCCGAAACGCGTGGCGGCCCCATCGATGTCGGCGAAGGGTACGCCCTCCTCCACCATCATCATCGCCTCGACCAGATAGGGCATGAGCACGCGGTTGACCAGAAAGCCGGGGCTGCTCTTCACATCCAGCGGCAGACGATCGAGGGCCACGGCAAAACCGCGCGCCCGCGCGAGCGAGGCCTCCGCACTCTGGCTGCCGCGCACGATTTCCACCAGCTGCATCTGCGGCACGGGATTGAAGAAGTGCAGGCCGACGAGGCGCGACGGATCGCGCAGCCCTTCGGCCAGCTGCTCCAGGGGTATGCTCGAGGTATTGGTGGCGAGCAACGTGTCCGCGCGCACCACAGCCTCCACTTCCTTGAACAGGCTGCGCTTGGCCTCGACCTTCTCGACGATGGCCTCGATCACCAGGTCCGCGCGGCGCAGGCCGTTGCCGGCGAGGTCGGGCATGAGACGGTCCATGACTTCCTGGATGGCGTGGGGTTTTTTCAGTTTCTTTTTGTAGAAGCCATAGGCCTTTTTCACCGCGCGCGCCAGGGCCTCGGGGTCCTTGTCCTGCAGGCTCACGCGAAAACCCCTGAACGCCGCCCACAGGGCGATGTCCGCCCCCATGACCCCGGCGCCGATCACGTGCACGTGCTGAATGTTGTGCGGCTGTTTGCGGCCGTTGCGTTTGAGATCCTCGCCCAGCAGAAACAGATTGACTAAGTTGCGACTGGTGCGGCTGACCAGCAGCTCGCCCAGGGAGTGCGCCTCGTCCTCTTCGCCGGCGGCGCGCACCCACAGGTCGAGCATGCGATACGGTCCCGGATAGTGGTCGGCGTTGACCTTGCGGCCCAAGGGCTTGGCCACCAGCCGGCTTATCGGCTTGCGCAAGGGTTTCCAGCCCGGCAGTCGTTTCCACCAGGCGGGGCGCTGTGGACGTGGGGTTTTTTCGATATAGGCGTGGGCCGCGTGCAGCAGGTGACGTTCCGCCACTGTCTCGTCCACCAGGCCGAGGCCGCGCGCCGCGCGTGCGCTCACGGTGCGCCCGCTGAGCATCAGGTCGAGGGCCGGCAAGTGGCCGATGAGCGCCGGCAGACGGATGGTGCCGGCGAAACCCGGATGGATACCGAGACGCACCTCGGGTAATCCCAATCGCGTGCCTTCATCTTCGCGCGCGATGCGATAGGTGCAGGCAAGGGCCAGCTCCAGGCCGCCGCCGAGACAGTTACCGTGGATCAGCGCGACCGAGGGAAACGGCAGGCGCGCGAGGCGCGCGAACACCAGCTGACCGCCGCGCGCCAGGGCCGCGGCGCGCGCCGAGTCGGCGATCTTTTGAAACTCGTACACGTCGGCGCCGACGATGAATCCGTTGGCCTTGCCCGAGCGGATGATCAAGCCACGGTAGGAGCGCGATTCGATCTGTTCCAGCATCCGGTCGAATTCCTGCATCACCGCCGAGGACAGGGCATTCGCCCCCGCGTCCGCCACATCCAGGGTGAGCAGCGCACTGCCCTCCTGCTCTTCCAGACGCCAGTGGGTGAACTTCGTCGTGTCGTTCATGCCGTGTCTCCCGCCACCCGCACCAGCATGGCGCCACCCTGGCCGCCACCGATACACAGGGTCGCGATACCGAGCCCGCCGCCGCGCCGCTTGAGCGCCTTGAGCAGATGCAGGGTAATGCGCGCGCCGCTCGCGCCCACGGGATGACCGATGGCGACGGCGCCGCCATCCACGTTGAGGCGCGCCGGGTCCATGCGGCCGAGGGGTTTATCCAGTCCGAGCTCGTCGCGCGCGAACGAAGGGCTGTCCCAGGCGGCCTGACAACCGAGGACTTGCGCGGCAAAGGCTTCGTTAAGTTCCATGAGGGCAAGGTCATCCATTTTCAGATCGAAACGTTTCAGCAGCTTGGCCACGGCGTGCACCGGACCGAGACCCATCTGGCTCGGCTCAACCCCGGCCCAGGCGTCGCCCAGCAACTCACCCAGCACCGGCAGGTGGTGACGCTTGACCGCGTCTTCACTCGCCAGCATCAGCATGCCGGCGCCATCGGTCACCTGCGAACTGTTGCCGGAGGTAACCGATCCGTATTTTCGATCGAACACCGGCTTCAAGCGGCCGAGTTGCTCGATGTCGGTGTCACGGCGCATGCCGTCATCGATGCTGTAGACCTTGCCGCGGGTGTCGTAGAGCGGTTCGATCTCGTCCTTCATCACACCGCTGTCGATGGCGGCGGCCAGGCGCTGATGGCTCTGCAGCGCATAGGCGTCCTGCACTTCCCGCGTCAGACCAAAGCGATGCGCCACGATCTCCGCCGTCTGACCCATGTTGAGCTTCACCACGGGATCGGTGAGCCCCAACAAGAGCGTATACACCGGCGACAACTGCGCCAAGCGGAAACCGGCCACCGCCTTGAGGCGCGCGCCGACGTTCTTGGCGCGCAGGATGTTGGCCAGCCACGCCACCATGGCGGCGTTCCATTGTATCGGCGAGCGGCTCATGGCCTCGGTGCCGCCCGCCAGGATCAGGTCGGCCTGGCCGAGGGCGATGCGTTCGCGTCCGTTGGACAGGGCCTGCAGGCCGGAGGCGCAGTTGCGCTGCACGGTGTAGGCCGGAACGCCCTTGCCGCAACCGAGACGCAGGGCGATGATGCGCGCGATATTGGCCTCGTCCGGTGCCGCGATGACGCAGCCGACGATGGCCTCATCGATCTCGCTGGCGGCAAACGGCATGCGCGCCAGCAACGGCCGGCCGGCGGCTACGGCGAGATCCGCCGCGCTGAATGCGCCCTGCTGACCGCGCGCCTTGAGAAACGGTGTGCGTACACCGTCCACGACATAAACCTTTTTCTCCGCCATAATGCCTCCTGCCTGCTTACTGCTTACTGCTGAATGTCGAATTCCGTGGAGCCAACCCCGGCACATGTAGGGTGGGCAATGCCCACCCTACAAAACTGCCTGCTGCCTGCTTAACTGCTGAATGTCGAAATTCTATGATTAGCACCCAAACCCGATTGTGCTCCGCCTCAGCTTGAGAGTAAACGCGTCAACTCCGGCAACCATACCTGCAGATCACCCACACAGGCGATGACCCGCGGACCAGCGTTTTGTTTGTGCCAGGTGAATATCGGTGCCGTGGCATCGCGATTGATGGCGATGACCACCGCCTTGGGATCGATCCAGCTCATGTGTTGCGGCGCGCCGGAAATGCCCAGGGCGAACAACAGCTCCGGCGCGACACCGATACCCGTCTGGCCGATCTGCTGCTGCATCGGCAGCAACTTGAGTTCCTGGGTGATCTTGCGCGTGGCCCCCAGGGCCACGTCACGGCCGCTGAGCCCACGGAGCGCGGACGCGAGGGGCGGCACCCATTGGTGGTAACGCGCGTCGTCGCCGATACCGAGGCCGATGTCGAGCACCAGACGCGCCGTGGCCAGACCCGGCCCAGCCTGTGTGGACTGGGCCTGCCAACGGGTGAGCGCGTTGTCCCGCAAGGTGCTGGGTGGCAGGCGGGTGAGGGGCAGCGCCGCGGCCTGCGCCTCCGCCAGCGGGGAGCCCTTATATTCCGCACCGGCAATCAACAGCGCCGACTCGGGCAGGGCATGATCCGCTACATAACCGTCGTAGGCGCAGGTCACCGTGTCGCCCTCCAGGTTGAGCACCCGGTCGAACAGGGCGATACCGAGACACGCCGCCAGCGCCGCACCCACGTCGCGCTGCGACTCCGCCACCACGATGCGCCGCGGCAGGCGGATGTGCGGCTTCAATGCGTGCGCCAGGACATTGGCATCCACCACGCCGTCCAGGGGCAGGGCCCAGACACCGCGCAGCAGTCCTGGTTGTTGCACTCCAGACGAAATCGGTGGCAGCGGCAACGCCGCGTCATGCCAGACCAGCAAGGCGACATCCGGCGCGTGCAGATCGCGCAACACCCGCGGTGCCGCCTGACCACGCACGGTCGCCAGAGTGTCCGCCGCCGCCAGCCACAATACGGAACCCGTGAGCGCTGCATTGGCCTCCTGCCAACGAGCCGGCGGCTCCGGCCGGGCGCTGTCGCCGAAGCGCTGCTTCAGCCACTGCGCCAGGGCCTTGGGGCTGGCAAAACTCTCGGGCAGATCCGACGCCGCTAACGCTACGGCGGCGCGCGGCGCGATCACGCGGGTGGCGGACGCCGGCGTCACCACCGGCAACTCTGCCTGTAATGCCGCCAACCAGGACAACGCGCTGTACTCTTCACTGTGACCGCTGGGCTTTATGTCCCACACCCAACTCAGGCGCCGCTCGCGCGCCACCCGATGGCGCTGATAGCCGGCGCTCTCGATCCACGGGCCGTGTTCGTCCTGTCCCACGGCGGTAATATCCTGCGCCACCTCCAAGGCCAACCACTGGGCCATTTGCGCGACAAACGTCTGATCGTGGGCGTTGGCGCCGCGTCGGCCGAAGGCCCAACGCGTGACGCCCGGCCAGCGGCGCAGCACCGCGTCGGCCACCGCGGCGGTGTCCATGGCGCCCGCGGGTTGCACCACGTGCAACAACTCCACCCCCGTGGCCAGCAGTTGACGCAGCCGGTCTTCCACCCCGGACGGCGCTACCGCGGCCAGCTTGATCTTGAGTTGCGGATTGTGACGCGCCCACGCCAACAACCGGTCCAGCACCGCCCGATCGGCATCGTGCCAGCCGGCCCAAACGAGGTCGTTGTCACCACGCAGCACCGCGCGGCTGCGCAGCACCAAGGCGACATCACCGCTGAGACTGCCGACCGCCACCGGACCGGAATCCGTTTCCGCCGCGGGGGCCAGCGCCGCGCGTGCCAGCACCAGACTGGCGTCCGTCGGATAACAACGCCCCTCTTCACCGGCAGAGAAGCCGGCACGCACCCACCGGGCGCGCCGTTGCACGTGTTCCGCCAGGCTGTTCTCCAGCGCGCGTAATCGCCGCAGGGCGTCGGCGTCCGCCGGATCGGCATTCTTCAGCAGCAGGCGCGCTCGCTCGTGCAACGCACACCAACTATAAAGATCAGCGACCCAATCCACCACCGGGAACCAGCGTGTCTGCAGATCCGAGTTCTGCCACAGACCCGCCCCCAACGCGGCCACGCGGGGCACGGCGAATTCGCGCAACGCCTGCAGCGCCGACTGCAGCGCCGGGTTATCGCTCACCGGCGTGGCGCTCTCACGCAACAGGTTCGGCAGATCTTTCAGCACCAGGAAGCGCTGCACCTCGTTGGTGCCTTCGTAGATGTTGAGAATGCGGATATCGCGCCGCCATTTTTCGATAATCACTTCACGCGCGGCGGACTGCGGGCCGAGCAGCGTCTCGAGCCAGCCGAGGATGCGGTGTACTCCCTCCGAGGCAACGTACTTCGACAACGCCGCTTCGATGCGGAAGTCGCCCCGCCGCAGATCGACACGGTCCATGAGGCCCACGAGGCGCGCCGCCAGACATTGGATGCGATCCAACTCCGCCTGGGCGGCCTCGTGCAGGGTCGGGTTGTGACGCCATATATGCGCGTAGTCCTGCAGCAGCCGCTCCCCCAGGGTGGCGCAGCTCATCACCAGGCCGCCGCGCCCGACACTCAAGGTCTCCAGGGCGTTCACCTGTCCGTGGCCGCGGAAGCCGATCACCTGATCGGCGCTGATGCGCACCCGGTCGAGGGTCAGCTCGTTGGTGGGCGAGGCGCGCTGGCCGAGTTTGTTTTCATTCGGGCCGATGCGCAGACCTTCCGAACGGCGCTCCAGCATGAAGCCGATATCGCCCTCCGGACTCTGCGAATACAAACTATAGCGATCCGCCACCGAGCCGTTGGTGATCCACATCTTATTGCCGGAGACTTCCCAGTATTGATACACGCTCTTGCCGTGGCGTTGCAGCGGCGTGCCGATGTCGTCGAATTCATACACCTGATCCGCCGTGCGTATCCCGCGCCGGCCGCTGTTGCGGGACAGATCCCAGCCACTGTCGTCCAGCAGGCCTTCACGCCCGTCTTCCAGGAGATACGTAATACTACGATCATTGAATAGTAAACGCTCCGCATCCAGCATCACGCGCGCCTCGGATTTGCCGAAAGGGGTGAAGGTATAGAAACCCACGCCGTCGTAGTCCGCCGCCACCTCGCGCAACACCGCGCGCGTCTGGATACCACCGGTGTCGGAACCGGCGGACGGTTCGGTCAGGGCGAAGGCG
>JAYUFH010000165.1:0-5457 GCA_043738765.1 Pseudomonadota bacterium
ATCCCTCCCCCGCTATCGCAGGGGAGGGGGAGCAGGAAGAAAAGATTTTATATTATCGGACTTTGGGCCGCCGGGATGTCCCCGGCGGGTAGTCAAAGACCGTAGGTGTGTCTGGGTCGTTACCGGACACTTAATGATCCATCCAGGGTCGGCCTGCGCAGACGGTGTACCCGACAACAGGAAGCCACACTCCTGAATACGGTCACCGGTGTCGTAACAACCGGAGGTGGCTCGTATGAGTCTTAATTTGGAGCAAAAGCAGGCCGTCGTTGCGGAAGTCGCCGAAGTATTGTCCGGCGCCCAGGCAGCGGTAGTGGCCGAGTATCGCGGCTTAACCGTGGCACAGATGACCACCCTGCGCGGAACCGCGCGCAAGGCCGGTGTGTATGTGCGCGTGGTCAAGAACACGCTGGTGCGACGCGCCGTGGCGGGTTCGCAGTTCGAATGTCTCTCGGACCATCTGTACGGTCCGCTGGCCTTCGCCGCTTCGAACGACCCCGTGGCCGTGGCCAAGGTGTTGGTCGATTTCGCCAAGGCGAACGACAAGTTCAAGATCATGGCCGGCAGCATGAGCGGCAAGCTCATGTCGCAGCAGCAGATGCAGTCCCTGGCGGCGTTACCGAGCCGCGAAGTACTGCTCGCCACGTTGCTCGCCACCATGCAGGCGCCGGTCACCAAGTTTGTCCAGACCCTCAATGAGATCCCGGGCAGGTTTGTGCGGACCTTAGCCGCTGTGCGCGACCAGAAACAGTCCGCCGCTTAGCAATCATTATACTTAGACAATTTTCAGGAGAGTAATCATGGCCGTTAACAAACAAGACATCATTGATTCCATTGCCAGCATGTCGGTGCTGGATCTGTCCGAGCTGATCAAGGAAATGGAGACCAAGTTCGGCGTTTCCGCCGCCGCCGCGGTGGCGGTTGCCGGCCCGGCTGGCGCCGCTGCCCCGGTCGCTGAAGCCAAGACCGAGTTCGACGTCGTCCTGACCGCCGTTGGCGAAAATAAGGTCGGCGTCATCAAGGCCGTGCGTGCCGTCACCAGCCTTGGCCTGAAAGAGGCCAAGGACTTGGTGGAGTCCGCCCCCGCGACCGTGAAGGAAGCCGTGGCCAAGGCCGATGCCGAAAAGATGAAGAAGGAACTGGAAGCCGCCGGCGCCAAGGTTGAACTGAAGTAATCGCGCTGCGCCTACCATTGTCGCTGCCGCGCGCGATACGCGCCGGCCGCGATAAAAAGCGGGTTTGGGCTGGTGGTGATATCCACCGGCCCTTTCCCGCTGTTTCGATTTTGTAAACACCTGCCGCGAACCCGATGGCAGGTGCCCTGATCGCCCCGTGATCACGCAGAGCTGAGGAAGATGATGACCTACTCATTCACCGAAAAGAAACGCATACGTAAGACTTTTGGCAAGCGCCCGAGCATCCTGCGCGTGCCCAACCTCCTGGCCACCCAGAAGGAGTCCTACCGTAAGTTCCTGCAGGCCGAAGTGCCGCCGCAGCAGCGTATCGATCAGGGGCTGCAAGCGGCCTTTAAGTCGGTTTTTCCCATCGAGAGTTATAACGGCGATGTGGCCCTCGAATTCGTCAGCTACCGCTTGGGCATACCCGCCTTCGACGTGAAGGAGTGCCAGCAGCGTGGCATGATCTACGCAGCACCCCTGCGCGTACTGTTGCGTCTCGTGGTGTTCAATAAAGATGATAGCGCCGGCACCAAGACCGTGCGCGACATCAAGGAACAGGAAGTCTACATGGGCGAAATCCCGCTCATGACCGACAATGGCACGTTCGTCATCAACGGCACCGAGCGCGTAGTGGTATCGCAGCTGCACCGTTCCCCCGGTGTGTTCTTCGATCACGATTACGGCAAGACCCATTCTTCCGGCAAGCTGTTGTTCTCGGCGCGCGTCATCCCGTACCGTGGCTCCTGGCTGGATCTGGAGTTTGACCCGAAAGACTTCCTCTACGTACGTATCGACCGCCGGCGTAAACTGCCGGCGAGCGTGCTGTTGCGCGCCCTCGGCATGACTACTCAGGAAATTCTCGGCACGTTCTTCGAGTCCGACAGTTTTGATCTGAGCGAAGGCGAAATCAAGTTGGAAGTGGTGCCTACGCGTCTGCGTGGCGAACAGGTGGACTTCGACATCAAAACGCCCAAGGGCGAGGTGATCGTCGAGGCCGGCCGTCGCATTACCGCGCGCCACGTGCGCGATCTGGAGAAGGCCAAGCTCAAGCACCTCACGGTGCCGGAGACCTTCCTCATCGGCCGCAGCCTGGCGGAAGACGTCGTGGACAAGGCCAGCGGCGAACTGCTGGCCCAGGCCAACGAAGTCATCACGCCGGAGATCATTGAGAAACTGGTGACCGCCGGCATCAAAGAAATCAAGACGATCTACACCAATGACCTGGATCGGGGTCCCTACATGGCCGATACCCTGCGTATCGATGCCTCGCGCGACGCCCTCGAGGCGCAGATAGAGATTTACCGCATGATGCGCCCGGGTGAGCCGCCGACGCGGGATGCCGCGCAGAATCTGTTCAACAGTCTGTTCTTTAGCCTCGATCGCTACGACCTGTCGGCAGTGGGCCGCATGAAATTCAACCGCCGCCTAAGCCGCAGCGAGGACGAAGGTCCGGGCATCCTCAGCAAGGACGACATCATCGAGGTGATGAAGGTCCTCATCGGTCTCAAGAACGGCCAGGGCGAGATCGACGATATCGATCACCTGGGCAACCGTCGTGTGCGCTCCGTGGGCGAGTTGGCGGAGAACCAGTTCCGTGTCGGCCTGGTGCGTGTCGAACGCGCCGTTAAGGATCGTCTGACCCTGGCGGAGTCCGAAGGGCTCATGCCGCAAGAGATGATCAACGCCAAGCCGGTATCGGCGGTGATCAAGGAATTCTTCGGTTCGTCGCAGCTGTCGCAGTTTATGGACCAGACCAATCCGCTGTCGGAAGTCACCCACAAGCGCCGCGTCTCGGCCCTCGGGCCAGGCGGGCTCACGCGTGAGCGCGCCGGCTTTGAAGTACGCGACGTGCATCCGACGCATTACGGCCGTGTCTGCCCGATCGAAACGCCGGAAGGTCCGAACATCGGCCTGATCAATTCACTGGCGGTGTATGCGCGTACCAACGAGTACGGCTTTCTCGAAACCCCGTACCGCAAGGTGAACAACGGCAAGGTCACTGACCAGATCGACTATCTATCGGCCATCGAAGAGGGCAAGTTTGTCATCGCCCAGGCGAACGCCGACGTCGACACCAAGGGCCAGTTGTTGGGCGAGCTGGTGTCCTGCCGCTACAAGAACGAATTCACCTTGTCGCTGCTGGAAAAGATCGACTACATCGACGTGGCCCCGTCGCAGATCGTGTCGGTGGCCGCCTCGCTGATTCCGTTCCTGGAACACGACGACGCCAACCGCGCGCTCATGGGTTCCAACATGCAGCGCCAGGCGGTACCGACCCTGCGTACCGAGAAGCCCCTGGTGGGCACCGGCATCGAGGGTATCGTGGCCATCGACTCCGGCGTGACCGTGGTGTCGCGCCGCGGCGGTGAAGTGGACTCGGTGGACGCGAGCCGCATTGTAGTGCGTGTGAATGACGACGAGACCAAGCCGGGCGAAGTCGGCGTGGACATCTACAACCTCATCAAGTACACGCGTTCCAACCAGAACACCAACATCAACCAGCGGCCGCTGGTACGGGTCGGTGACAGGATTTCCAAGGGTGACGTGCTGGCGGACGGTCCGAGCACCGACATGGGCGAGCTGGCCCTGGGACGCAACATCTTCGTCGCCTTCATGCCGTGGAACGGCTACAACTTTGAAGACTCGATCCTGATCTCCGAGCGCGTGGTGGAGGAGGATTTCTTCACCACCATCCACATCGAAGAGCTTAACACCGTCTCGCGCGATACCAAGCTCGGTCCGGAGGAAATCACCCGGGATATTCCCAACGTGGGTGAGGTCGCCCTCGCCAAGCTCGACGAATCCGGTATCGTCTACATCGGCGCCGAGGTGAACCCCGGCGACATCCTGGTCGGCAAGGTCACGCCCAAGGGTGAGACCCAGCTGACGCCGGAAGAGAAACTGCTGCGGGCGATCTTCGGCGAAAAGGCCTCGGACGTAAAAGACACCAGCCTGCGCCTGCCGTCCGGCATGTCCGGCACGGTTATCGATGTGCAGGTGTTCACGCGCGACGGCATCGAAAAGGATGCGCGCGCCAAGGCCAACGAAGAGTCGGAACTGGCGCGGGTCAAGAAGGATCTGCAGGATCAATACCGCATCGTGGAAGACGACGCCTACGCGCGTATCGAGCGCCTGCTCATCGGCAAGATCGCCGACGGTGGCCCGGCGGGATTCAAGCCCGGCGATAAAATCACCAAGGCCTACATCACCGAACTGCCGCGCTCAAAGTGGTTCGACATCCGTCTGCGCAACGAGGAAAACAACAACGACCTGGAGCAGATCCGCGCCCAGCTGGCCCAGCAGAAACTGCAGTTCGACGCCAAGCTGGAGGAGAAGCGCATCAAGATCACCTCCGGTGACGATCTGGCGCCAGGCGTGCTCAAGATGGTGAAGGTGCACGTGGCGGTCAAACGCCGCCTGCAGCCGGGCGACAAGATGGCCGGACGCCACGGTAACAAGGGTGTTATCTCGCGCATCGTGCCCATCGAGGACATGCCCTACATGGCCGATGGCACACCGGTGGATATCGTGCTGAATCCCCTGGGCGTACCGTCACGCATGAACGTGGGCCAGGTGCTGGAGACACACTTGGGTTGGGCGGCCCGCTCCCTGGGCAACAAGATCCAGCAGATGCTGGAAGAGCGCGCCAAGGTGGAGGACCTGCGCAAGTTCATCGACAAGATCTACAACCACGGTGGCAAAGGCAAGTTCGAGGACATCAAGTCGTTCACTGACGTCGAACTGTTCGAGCTTGCCCGCAATCTGCAGGCAGGTGTGCCCATGGCCACTCCGGTGTTCGACGGTGCCGATGAAGGCGAGATCAAGGATATGCTGGAACTCGCCGGCCTGCCGCGCTCCGGACAGACGACGCTGTACGATGGACGTACCGGCGAGGCCTTCGAGCGCCCCGTCACCGTGGGCTACATGTACATCCTGAAGCTCAACCATCTGGTGGACGACAAGATGCATGCGCGTTCCACCGGTCCGTACAGTCTCGTCACCCAGCAGCCGTTGGGCGGCAAGGCGCAGTTCGGCGGACAGCGCTTCGGCGAAATGGAAGTGTGGGCGTTGGAGGCCTATGGCGCCGCCTACACCTTGCAGGAAATGCTCACGGTCAAGTCGGACGACGTGACCGGGCGCACCAAGATGTTCGAAAACATCGTCAAGGGCGATCACCGGATGGAAGCCGGCATGCCGGAATCGTTTAATGTGTTGATCAAGGAGATTCGTTCTCTGGGTATCGACATGGAGCTGGAGCAGGATTAGTTCGGCGTTTCAC
>JAYUFH010000166.1:0-2052 GCA_043738765.1 Pseudomonadota bacterium
GCAGCGGGTCACCCATGCGATACAGATAGTCGCCGCGCTTCAGGGAGCGGCGACGCTTAATAATCCCGTCGAGGGAGTCGATATCCGCGTTGTTCAACCCGAGGGGCAGGCAAAGATGCCGCAGGGAGCAGTCCTTGCAGGCGGCCTTGATACTGGAGAGCTTGATCACAGTGGCGGTTCTCTTTTTCGTCGTGTCCATATTGTCCATCATCCGTAGGGGTTGGGGAAATAGGTACCTAGATAGTTCAACGAGATAAGCGCCCTCGCCCAGGCACATCCCTGCAAACACTTCACTAACGCCGCTAACTGCTATGTAATGTAGGGATACACCCCCAACACCCGGACCCGAGCAGACACAACGTGCCATGCCAATATACGGAGCTTTTTCCTGAATGCCAAGCCGCGAAAACCGCTCGCCCACAGACCTACGATGCCTGGTATGCCACGGCGCGCGGGGCGTGGATGGCCGAGGTGGAGGCGGAGGCCCTGCTGCGCCAGGGTTCGATCTCCCAGTACACGCGTGTGCTGGATGTCGGTTGTGGCAGCGGTTGGTTTTCCCGGCGGTTCAATGCCGCCGGGGCGCAGGTGGTGGGGGTCGATCGGGATCACGCCATGCTGGTCTATGCGCGCGCGGCGGACGCCGCCATCGCCTGGGTACAGGCCGACATGGGCCAACTGCCGTTTCCGGACCAACATTTCGACGTGGTCAGTGCGGTGACGTCATTCTGTTTTGTCTCGGACGAGGTCGCGGCGCTGAAGGAAATGCTGCGCACGGCACGCCACACGGTGGTGCTGGGACTGCTGCACAAGCGCAGTCTATTGCACGCGCGCAAACAGGGCCGCGGCGCCTACGCCGGCGCCCACTGGCACACCCGGAGGGAAGTCGCGTCGCTGCTGCAGGGTCGCAAAGAGATCGCATCGTACACACTTGAAACCCGGCTGTTCTGGCCCGGCGGCCCGCGCCTCGGTCGTTGGTTGGAGACAGTGCCCGGGCTTGCCCGCTGCTTTGGTGGCTTCCTGTTGGTGACGATCTGCCTGGCGGAGGCTAAACACAACATCATCAACAACACTGCATAATTGTGGCAGCCCGTCGACGTAGGGCGGGCATCGCCCACCGGACAGGGCCACACCAGGGCACGCTGGTGGGCGATGCCCGCCCTACACAACCCGGCATTACCACTCTCGCGATACTTTAGATGACCTTCGAATAGCGTTCGTCTTGTTTCGTTTGCAGATAACGATCGAACACCATGCAGATATTGCGGATGAGCAACTTGCCCGCCGGACGCACACGGAGAAATGTGGCGCCCACTTCGAGCAGTCCATCCGCCTGCATGGCGCTAAGCTCAGCGAGCTCGGTGGCGAAGTAAGCGCGGAAGACGATGTCGAAGTCCTGCTCGATGGCCGCCATGTCCAATTCAAAATGGCAAATGAGCCGGGTGATGACCGCGCGACGCAGTAAATCATCGGCCTCCAGTTGCACACCGCGCAGGATGGGCAGGTGGCCCGCGTCCAGGGCGGCGTAATAGTCGTCGAGGGTGCGCTGGTTCTGGCTGTAGGAGTCGCCCACCATGCCGATGGACGTGACGCCCATCGCGACCATGTCGCAATCCGCATGGGTCGAGTAGCCTTGAAAATTGCGGTACAGCGTTCCTTCACGCTGGGCCACGGCGAGTTCGTCGTCGGGGCGCGCGAAGTGGTCCATGCCGATGTACACATAACCGGCCTCGGTCAGGCGGTTGATGGTCAGCTGCAGGATATCCAGCTTCTCCAAAGCACTCGGTAGCTGCGCGTCATCGATCTGTTTCTGCGTCTTGAACAGATCCGGCAGGTGCGCGTAATTGAATACCGAAAGACGGTCGGGGCCGGCGGCGATGACCTTGTCGAGGGTACGGCCGAAGCTCGCCACGCTTTGCAGTGGCAGGCCGTAGATCAGATCCAGATTGATGGAACGGAAACCCACCTTGCGCGCCGCCTCCAGCACCGCGTAGGTCTGCGCCTCCGTCTGCAAGCGGTTCACCGCCTTCTGCACCGCCGGATCGAAATCCTGCA
>JAYUFH010000167.1:0-2049 GCA_043738765.1 Pseudomonadota bacterium
CGGCACCGTGGTCTTCTGTTTTGCACGGGTGCGCGGCTTGCGCACCAGCTGATTAATTGTCGGCATAAATAACTCTCTGAACCAAAAAACAAACGACAGGCCGGTGGAATCCGGCCTGTCAGAGGGGCGCGATTCTAGGCAGTCGCCCCTTGCATGTCAAGCATTCCCCGCCCTTAAGCCTCCGGCCTCATCCTGTTTACCGGAGACCTGGGTCCAAGCAGGCAGCCTCAAGGAAAACTATCGTGCCTTCCATCCAGGAATAACTGATTGAAGTAGTCAGGTATGGCTCGGTGACTACCGGACCCGGATCCAATGTTATCTAAAGGTCAGGTCCCATCCCGACCATGGTTACACCTGGCCCGGGGGAATTTGTAGGGTGGGCGATGCCCACCCTACAAATCCAGTCCTACTCTGATCGGGACAAAGGGGAAACAAGGGGCCTAACCGGGCAGGGTCAGGCCCCGGTTAGGCCCCCATTCCTCAGGCCGATGCCGCCTCGTCATCCCCGCCACCGCTCATGGCCGGCTTGAGCTTGTTGGTGGTCAATGACTGGCGCAGGGAAGCGGCCTCGTCCAGATCTTCTTTGCGCTTGCGCCGGCGAGCCTGATGGAAGGCCAGTCCGGTGCCTGCGGGTATGAGACGGCCGACGATGACATTTTCCTTGAGTCCACGCAGGCGATCGCTCTTGCCGGTAATGGCCGCTTCCGTCAGCACGCGGGTGGTTTCCTGGAAGGACGCAGCGGAGATAAACGATTCCGTCGACAACGAGGCCTTGGTGATGCCCAGGAGCACGCGCTCGCTCGTGGCTGGACGCTTGTCCTGTGCCTCGACCTCTTCGTTTTCGTCCATGACACGCGAACGCTCCAGCTGCTCGCCCGGCAGGAATTGGGTGTCGCCCGGATCGATGACGCGCACCTTGCGCAGCATCTGGCGCACGATCACCTCGATGTGTTTATCGTTGATCTTCACGCCCTGCAGACGGTACACGTCCTGCACTTCGTCCACGATGTAGTTGGCCAGGGCCTCGACACCCAACAGACGCAGGATGTCGGACGACACCGGCGCGCCGTCCACGATCACTTCGCCCTGCTCCACGGTCTCGCCCTCGAACACGGTAATGTGGCGGCCTTTCGGGATCAGGTACTCATGCTCCTGGCCGTCCTTGTCGGTGATGACCAGACGCTGTTTGCCCTTGGTGTCTTTACCAAAGGACACCACACCACTGGTCTCCGCCAGGATGGCGTGGTCCTTGGCCTTGCGTGCCTCGAACAACTCAGCCACCCGCGGCAGACCGCCGGTGATATCACGGGTCTTGGAGCTTTCCTGCGGAATACGCGCCAGCACGTCGCCCACACCCACGGTCTTGCCGTCTTCCACCGTAATAATGGCGCCGGGCGGCAGCATGTATTTGGCCGGGATGTCAGTGCCGACGATGTTGAGTCCCTTGCCCGCCGCATCCACCAGACTGATCATGGGACGGATGTTCTTGGCGCCGGAACGCTGCTTCGGATCGAGCACCACGTAGGTGCTCAAACCCGTTACCTCGTCGGTCTGGCGATTCACCGTCACGCCATCGATCAGGTCGGAAAACTGCACCTTGCCCGCCACTTCCGTGACGATGGGATGGGTATGGGGATCCCAGTTGGCCACCACCGCGCCGGCCTTGACCTTGTCCTGGTCGCTGACACTTAGCACCGCACCGTAGGGTATCTTGTAACGCTCGCGGTCACGGCCGAGTTCGTCCTGAATCACCAGCTCACCGGAACGCGACACCGCCACGTTGTTGCCGCTGGCGTGTTTCACCAGTTTGATGTTGTTGAGGCGCACCGAGCCCGTGGTCCGGACTTCGATGCCACTGATGGCGCTGACGCGCGACGCGGCACCGCCGATGTGGAAGGTACGCATGGTGAGCTGGGTGCCCGGCTCGCCGATGGACTGGGCGGCGATCACCCCCACCGCCTCGCCCTGGTTGACCAAGTGGCCGCGGCCGAGATCGCGTCCATAGCACTTGGCGCAGATGCCAAAACGCGTCTCACAGGTCACCGGTGA
>JAYUFH010000168.1:0-2046 GCA_043738765.1 Pseudomonadota bacterium
GACCAGCTCGCCACGGCTGCTTTTTTGCAGCACATCGTGCATCAGCATGGGTAACTGCGGCAGCGCCTGTGCCCACTTGGGCATCTCCTTGCGCAACGCCCGCAGCAAGGCGCGCGGCCCCATCTGCTCGCGCGTCCACGTCTCCAGAAAGGGCTTGGCAGTCTCCCACAGGTTCAGGTCCGGGTAGAGACGCCGGCCCAGGCCCTCGATGTTGAACAGGGTTTTCTGCAGCAGGACCAGCTGCGGTTGCACTTCCATATTGAAGCGGCGCGCGGTTTGAAACAGGCGCAGCAGCAATCGGCCGAAGGAGATATCTTTCAGCGGCCGGGAAAAAATCGGCTCGCACACCGCACGGATCGCGTCTTCAAATTCGTCCAGGCGCGTATCGGCAGCCACCCAGCCGGCGTGCACATGCGCCTCGGCGACGGTGCGGTAATCGCGATTGAAGAAACCGAGAAAGTTTTCCGCCAGATAACGCTGGTCGCGATCGTTCAGGGTGCCCATGATGCCGAAGTCCACGGCGATGTAGCGCCCCTCCGGCGACACGAAGATATTGCCGGGATGCATGTCGGCGTGAAAAAACCCGTCGCGGAAGGCCTGGGTAAAAAAAATCTCGACGCCGTCATGCGCCAGGCGCCGCATGTCGATGCCGGCGTCGCGCAGTCCCTGGATGTTGCCGATGGGGATACCACTCACCCGCTCCATCACCATCACCTCGGTGCGGGTCAGGTCCCAGTGGATCTTGGGCACTAGCAGCAGCTTGGAGTCGGCAAAATTGGCGCGCAACTGACTCGCGTTGGCCGCCTCGCGCATCAGGTCGAGTTCGCCGTGCAGGGTCTTGCTGTACTCGTCCACCACCTCCACCGGCCGCAGGCGGCGCAGATCAGAAACAAAGCGCATGGCCAGTCGCGCCAGGGTGTAGAGCAATTGCAAGTCGCGCTCGATGATGCGCTGTATGCCGGGACGCAGCACCTTCACCGCCACCGGCGTGCCGTCCAGCAATTCAGCGAAGTGCACCTGGGCCACGGAGGCGCTGGCCACGGGCTCGGGCTCGAAGTGACGGAAAAATTTATCCAGCGTGTCGCCGTAGGCGGCTTCGATCACGGCGATGGCCTCAGCGCCGGGAAACGGTGGCACCTGGTCCTGCAGGCGCGCAAGCTCTTCCGCAATGTCGTCCGGCAACATGTCCGGCCGCGTGGACAACATCTGGCCGAACTTCACAAACACCGGACCGAGATCCTGTAATGCCTCGCGCAGACGCACTGCGCGTGGCTTGGGTTGAGCGCGAAACCAACGCCATGGCAGCAGGCGCAACACTAAACGGTAGGGACGGAACAGATGCAGCGCGGCCACGAATTCATCCAGATCGTGGCGCACGAAGACGCGATTGATGTGCAGCAAACGCCGCAGCTGGCCGAGGGCGATCATGGTCCCGGGATCCGTTGCAGACGCGCGATGCGTTGTGTTAACCGGTCAACGTCGGCGCGCAGGGTATCCACGGCCTGCAGGAAAGACTCGACCGCAGGACGCGCGGGCAGATCGCGCCGCTCATGGATGAAATATTCGGCCACATCCTGACCGAAGGTGGATCCGGCCTGTCGCCCCCAGGCACGGGCGTCGCGCACCACGTTGCCGATGGCGTGCGCCGCTACATCACCAACCACACGGGACAGCTGTTCCTCCCAGTCGATGTCCAGGCCTTCGAGCATCCGTTGGAAGCGATGCCCCAGCTCCACATCGCCACTGATGGCCAGCTCGCCGGAAAAAAACAGACCCGGCTGCGCGCCCAGACTCAAACGCGCGAACGCCGGCAAGCGTCCGCGTAACGTGACATCCGCTACGCCCTCGTAAGCACTCAATACCCGCAATCCGGATTCGGAGGGCTGCAGATAAACCGAGGTTGCAAGATCGGTAAACGTCAGGCACACCACCCGCCCGTGCAACGCGCCAAGTTTCGCCAAGGTCTCGGGGTCCAGGCGCAGCACCCGGTTGCCCACGTCTGCCAGCAATGCCGTAATGAACCCCGCGGCATTCATGTCGGCGACG
>JAYUFH010000169.1:0-2040 GCA_043738765.1 Pseudomonadota bacterium
CCGATGACGCGGCTGATGCCCCGGTTCAGGTCGAGCACCGGGGCAAAACTGAAATCCACCCCCACGGCCCGCAATTCCCGCGCCATGAGCCAGCCACAGGTCTCTGCCAGGCGCTTGGCACGCTTGCGGTTCTCGGCATAGTGCTCGCCCAAGCGCGCCATGGGGGGCAGGAGGGTAAAGCCATCGCGAAACCGCTGCACCCGCCCGCCTTCGTGATCCACCGCCACCAGCAGCTGCGGCTCACGCAAGGCATGGATCTCCGCCACCAGGGACTCCACCTGCTCCGGGGACTGGTAATTGCGCGTAAACAGGATGACGCCCCCCGCCAGGGGATGGCGCAGTCGCTCACGCTCTTCGTCGCTGAGGGCCAGACCCTGCACATCCAGCATAACCGGTCCAAGGGACATGGCGGACTAATCCTCACCGATAATCTGCACCCGGATGCCCACCGGCACCCGCTCGTACAGGTCTATGATGTCGCTATTGCGCATTTTGACGCAGCCATGGGAACTCGGCACCCCCATGGGGTCCGTGTCCGGACACCCGTGGATATAAATGTAGCGCCGCATGGTGTCCACCTGACCGAGACGATTGCGGCCCGGCTCCAGGCCGCTCAACCACAGGATGCGGGTGAGTATCCAGTCGCGCTGCGGGTACTCAGCGCGCAGGGCCGGGGTATAGACCTCACCGGTGGGCCGCCGGCCGATCAGGACTGTGTCGGCCGGCAGGCCGGCGCCGATTTTGGCGCGGATTGTGTGCCAGCCCCGGGGGGTCTGCGCGCTACCGTTGCGCTCGCCCACGCCGTTCTTGCCCGTGGACACGCGGGTGCGCCACAGGACGCGTCCCGCATCGTCCTGCAAGGTGAGAGTCTGGCTGGGAACATGGACTTGAATCATCATGTCGATAGTGTAGCGCGGTAGGGTGGATTAAGGCGCGATAGCGCCGAATCCACCGCGGCAGGCGCAAGGCCGCCAAGCTCTTGGTGGATACGCTGCGCTTTATCCACCCTACGATAATCGCGGCTAGCAACACAGTTAAGCCAGTACATGAACCTGTATCATCATAATTTTAGGTGTGCGTAGCAGGCGTGTGCCGAAACGGCATTATGCCCGGTCAAACACCGCCATGGCCTCCACGTGACTGGTTTGCGGAAACATGTCCATGACCCCCGCGTGGCTCAGGCGATAACCCTTGGCGTGCACCAGCACCTGCGCGTCCCGCGCCAGGGTGGCCGGATTGCAGGAGACATACACGATGCGCGCCGGCAGCTTGTCCGGCGAGAGGCGCCGGATGGGCTCGGCGGCGCCGGTGCGGGGCGGGTCCAGGAGCCATTGGTCGAAATGCGCGTCGCCCCAGGGATCCGGGCCGGTCTCCGTGTACAGATTCGCGGCGATAAATTCCACATTGCCGATGGCGTTACGCTGAGCATTCAGGCGGGCCTTGTCGATGAGGCGACCATCCCCTTCGATCCCCAGCACCCTGGCTGCGCGCCGTGCCAGGGGCAGGGAAAAATTTCCCAACCCACAGAACAGATCCAGCACGTTGTCCGTCGGTTGCGGGTCGAGCAGGGCCAGCGCCTGGCGCACCATGCGGCGATTGAGATCGGCGTTGACCTGGATAAAATCCGTGACGGCGAATTCAAACTCCACTCCCTCATCCGGCAGGCGATACACCAGGGCCTCGGGTTGTGCCGGCCACAAGGGCGCGACACTATCCGGGCCTCCGGACTGCAACCACATCTGTATCCCGTGCCGCTGACCGAAGGCCATCAGTGCGGCCAGATCATCCGGTGTCAACGGCACCAGGTGGCGAAACACCAGGGCAACAGCGTTGTCCCCCACCGCTACCTCGATCTGCGGCAGGCGGTCGGCGCAGGATAGGCCTTCGATCAACGTCTTCAGGTCCGGCAGTCGTTGCGCCACGCTTGCATCCAACACCTCGCAAAACGTCAGGGGCGTAATGAATGCGCTGCGCTTCTCGCGGAAGCCCACCAGCACCCCGCCTTTTTTTGCCACGAATTTAACACCCAGGCGCGCGCGC
>JAYUFH010000170.1:0-2039 GCA_043738765.1 Pseudomonadota bacterium
CTACGCGCATTTGGAAAGAACCTGAGCACCGGCAGAAAAATTTGAGCCCCACCCCCTGCTGACACGACGCTGTCAGCAGGGGGTGGTTATCCTGCCAGCACTGTCCGACAACCACCCTGCACGGATACTGACATCCATAGGAAATCGCCCATGTATACCCTCTACCATCACCCCTATTCCCAGCACGCCCGCCGGGTCGTTGCCCTGCTTGAAGCCGCAGGCATCCACTATGAGTTACGTCATGTCGCCCTGGAAAAGGGCGAACACCTGTCGGCGGAATTTATGGCCATTAATCCGAATCACCAGGTGCCGGTGCTGATCGACGGCAAACTGAAATTGTTCGAGTCACACGCGATCCTGCGTTACCTGTGCGCAAAACATGACCTGACGGACTGGTATCCCGACGACCTGAGCACCCGCGCCAGGGTCGACCAGTGGCTGGACTGGAATCAGTGCCGCCTGTTGCCGGCGGTGAGAGACATCGTGTTGAACAAAGTCTTCCTCGGCGAGGCCGGCGACCCAGCGGCCATCGCGCGCGGTGAGAAAAACCTGCCGGGGTTGGCGGATATCCTGGACGCGGGGTTGGCGGGACGCGACTTCCTGGCGGGCGGCAAACCCACTATTGCCGACCTGTCCATCGGCTCCAATATTTTCCAGCTGGGGTATGCCAAGGCCGAGCCGCAGGGGGCGAATATAAAGCGCTGGTATCGGCGGGTCTGCGGCCTGGAGGGGTTTAAGAAATCCCTGGCCGGGGCGGCTATGTCCTGAGGCCTGTCTGTACGCGGCGGTCAATCGGTGGGGGGGGTTAACCAGTCGCCGCCGCCTATCCCCCTGAATTCATTATTGCTTGAACTTCCAATTCCCTTGGGCCCACAATGGCTGTTCAGAAAAGACGGGGTGTACTGTAGCATCACCTGTTTGAATCTGGCAATCACTGCGGCCCTGCCGTGGTGATTGAGCATTAATGATCGTTTCATTTATCTCACAACCCTGATCCTTACGGAGAACCATCCATGACTATCTCAATGTATCAAGCCTCGGTGCCGGTATGCATCCGCATGCTGAACAACCTCGCCGCCATTCTGGAAAAGGCAGCGGCCCATGCCGAGGCCAAAAAGATCGATCCCACCGTGCTGATCAATGACCGTCTCTATCCCGATATGTTGCCCATGGGGCGACAGGTACTGATCGCCTCGGACACCGCCAAGGGCGGCGCGGCGCGGCTGGCCGGGCTGGAGCCGCCTAAATACGAAGACAACGAAAAGACGTTTCCTGAATTGATTGAGCGACTGCGCAAGACGGTTAATTACCTCAAGACCCTCAAACCCGAGCAGATTGACGGCTCGGAGAAAAGGTCGATTACCCTCAAGGTGCGCGATGAAACACTCACCCTTGACGGCTTGCCCTACCTGTTGAATCGTGTCCTGCCCAATTTGTATTTTCATGTCTCCATCGCCCACGCCATTCTGCGGCACAACGGTGTCGATATCGGCAAGAAAGATTATCTGGGGGCGTTTTAACCTGGGACCGACGTATTCCATCAGCGCGATAACTATTTGTCCCTCAATCCGCAAGTGCGTGGCAAAAACATAAAAAAGGGCCCTGCTTCTCAACAGGGCCCTTGAAGGTCTCTACGACAAATTTAAATTATTGTGCACCCTGCAACGGCTGAATAACCGGGAAGCCGTATAACGGTGCCGGCAGCGGCCTGAGCAGATTGATGCGATGCAACGCCGGGTTCGCGGTCTGGCCAGGCAGAGTGGCGAGGTATTTCACCACCACTTCGGTAGTATCGATGGGACCGCCGCCAACATCCTTGAGTTCGGTGACACCGCCCCCGACGATGGTGCACCCACCGCAGTTGTTGATCGTGTTCGGATCGTCCGCGAACCAGTAACCGGTCACGGTATATTGCCTGGTCGTGGTGGCGTTCACCTGTCCACGAATCTCGCCGCCGGGGTAGGTTGCGGTATGCAGGTTCACATAGGTGTTGCTGGCCAGGAAGTCGGCCTCGTTCGCCGCCGGGATGGGTGCCGTGA
>JAYUFH010000171.1:0-14398 GCA_043738765.1 Pseudomonadota bacterium
ACCCGCCGCATGGGTTTGCCGTCCACGGGACTCAAGGGCACCTCGCGCGCGCCAGTGCGGGTGAAGACGGCCAGTTCAATGACTGTGCCGTCCGCCAGGAAACGGTAGGCGGGGAGATTTTCGTGCCGCTCGCCACCGTAACGCACGTGGCGGCTGGCGACGTCGTAGGGGATGTGGTGTTCGTGCAGCAGAAAGCCAACGTCCTCCGGCGTATCCGCCGCCACGTGCAGGTGGACCTCGGAGTAAGCGGTGACATTGCCGCTCAATACCGCGCCGACCAGACGCGGTTCGAAGGTTTCCAGCAGGCCCATGGCGTCCAACGCCAGGGTGCGGAGTTTGCGCAAGGTGTGGGGCAGGTCGCGGGCATGGAACAGCTGCAAGTGCAGCGCGAGAGCGTCCTCGATTTCCTGATTGGACGGCAGGTGTTTCATGTCCGGCTGATTCAGGCGGTTGGCCGCCTTGCGTTTGGCGCTATGAAAGTCCTGCACGCCCTCCTCCGCCATGAGGCGCGCCGCCTCGGTACACAGGCGCAGGCGTAGTTGTTCAACGCCGTGTCCGGCGGCATGTTCACTGTGGGAGCGTTTGGTCTGGCGGCGCGGGCGCGGGCCGGATTTGGGCGACATCAGAACAGACCGTCGCGGACGTTTTCGGTATTCCCTCCACCACCCGCGGGCGCGCCCACCGGGCCGTTGCTCTCCGTCGGCTGGGTGCCGCTGACGAAATATTCCTGCATGCTGTCCGGGTCATCGACCGTGGTGAGTTTGCCGGATTCACGGTTGATGGTGGCGGTGACGATACCGGAGGGCTTCACCAGCGGCTGTTCCGGCACGCCGTCCAGGGCCACACGCATGTAATCGACCCAGATGGGCAGGGCGGCGCGTCCGCCGACTTCGCCCCGTCCCAGGGGGGCGGGTTTATCGAAGCCCAGCCAAGCGGTGGTGACCACCTCGTCGTTGAAGCCGTTGAACCAGGCGTCACGATGATCGTTGGTGGTACCGGTCTTGCCCGCCAGGTCGCGGCGCCCAAGCACCAAGGCGCCCGTGCCGGTACCGGCGCTGATGACATCGCGCAGTATGCTGGTAATGAGGAAGGCATTTTGTGGCGTGATGACCCGCGGGGCGAAATGCGGTGGCGGCGGGCTCGTCGCGTCCGGTTTGCCGGGGGTGGACAGGGCGGTGGGCGCCGGTGAGGGCGTCGCGGTCGGGGCGGGCGCCGTTTCATTGTGACTCAGGTCGGCACAGCCTGGCTTCACCACGGACCCGGGCAAACCGCAGGCCACGGCCGGGTTGGCCATTTCCAGGATGTTGTGATTGGCGTCCTCGATGCGTGAGATGAAATAGGGTTCGACGCGATAGCCGCCGTTGGCAAACACCGAGAACGCCGAGGCCATTTGCAGTGGCGTGATCGAGGCGGTGCCCAGCACCAGCGACAGATTACGTGGCAGCTTGGCCGCATCGAAACCGAAGCGCGTCATGTACTCCACGGCATAGTCCGGACCGATGGCGCGCAGCAGGCGCACCGCCACCAAGTTGAGGGACAGGGTCAGGGCCTTGCGCAGACGGGTGGGGCCAAAAAACTGTTTGCTGTAATCCTCCGGCCGCCATTCATCTTCCAGACTCACGTCCTCCACGACGATGGGTGCGCCACTGATGAGGCTCGCCGGCGTGAAGCCTTTTTCCAGCGCCGCCGAATAAACAAAGGGTTTGAGGCCGGAGCCCGGCTGCCGTTCCGCCTGCAGGGCGCGGTTGAAGTTGCTTTGATAGAAATCGAAACCGCTGGTGAGGGCGATGATGGCTCCATCTTTGGGGTTTAGAGATACCAGGGCGCCGGCCACCTGCGGGACCTGGGCCAGCCACCATTCCCCTTCCTTAACCTGTTCGAGGTAGATGGTGTCGCCCCGGCGCAGCACATCGCGCGCGGTCTTGGGTGGAGCGCCTTGGGCATCATCGCTGATATAAGCCTGGGCCCAGCTTAAGCCCGGCCAGTCGATGGTTACCGTGGCGCCATCTTGCAGGTACACCTTGGCGGCCTTTTCCTCGATGTCCACCACGATGCCCGGCTGTAGCGGGCCGACTGTGGGGTAGTCTTTCAACAGCTCATCCAGGCGCGCGGGCACGGGCGGGTCCGCTAGTTTTTCCTGTCCCACGGGTCCGCGATAGCCATGCCGCCGGTCGTAGGCCAGCATTCCCTGGCGCAGGGCCTGGTCTGCGGCGATTTGGTCTTTGGCGCGGAGGGTGGTGTAGATGTTGTAGCCTTCGGCATAGCTGTTTTCGGAATAGGCTTGGTACATATACTGGCGCGCCATTTCGGCGATATACGGGGCATCCACATTAAACCGCAGGACGTGCTTGCTGGCGGCGATGGGGGCGTTGATGGCCTCGGTATAGCTGGCGGCATCGATGTAATGCAGCTTGAGCATGCGCCGCAGAACGTAGTTACGCCGGTCCTGCGCACTCTCCGGGTTGGCCAGGGGGTTGTTGCGCGAGGGCGCCTTGGGCAGGCCCGCCAGCATGGCCATTTCCGGCAGCGTCAGTTCCATCAGCGTCTTGCCGTAATAGACCTGGGCCGCCGCGGCAAAGCCATAGGCGCGATTACCGAGGAATATCTTATTGAGATAGAGCTCGAGGATCTCGTTTTTAGAGAGCTCGCGCTCGATCTTGAACGCCAGCAGGATCTCTTTCAGCTTGCGGGTATAAGTCTTTTCCGGACTCAGAAAGTAGTTGCGCGCCACCTGCATGGTGATGGTGCTGGCGCCTTCGTTGCGTCCGCCGGAGCGGAAATTCGCCAGAGCAGCGCGCAAAATACCCTGAAAATCCACGCCCTGGTGATAATAGAAGGAGTCGTCCTCCGCTGCCAGGATGGCATGTATCAGGGGTTCCGGTACTTGGTCTATGGTTACGGGTATGCGTTTTTCCTCACCAAACTCCGCAATCAAGGTGCCTTCCGCGGTGTACACCCGCATGGGTACCTTAAGATGGCTGTCGCTTAGGGTGTCCAGGGACGGCAGGGTCGGGGTGAGGATCAGGGCCACCAGGGCGGTGAAGATTACCCCCGTCACGAACAGTCCGAACAAGGCAATCAGCAAAAGTTGCCAGGGCTTGCGCGGGAGATGGGCGGAGAGGGTGGATTTGGTAAAAGAGCTTCCGGGGGTGCTCATGGGGGCTGAAACGTTTGCTACCTTAATTTTAGGTGGTTAGGCAGAGAATATAGCCGTGAGTATAAAACGTAATCCTTGAGTTGTCCCAATAGAAATTTGTCATTTCCGTTTGTCATCGTCTATATTTGGGGGTAGTATTTAATGCAAACTTACACGTATCCAGTCTAACTTACTGGAAAAAGAGAGAAAAAATTGGCCGGCTTAAGTCAACTTTTGGCTAAAAAAAGGCAGCCGCTGATCGGTGTTGATATCAGTGCCTCTTCCATCAAGATTCTAGAGCTCAGCAAATCCGGGGAGCATTTCCGGGTGGAGCGCTATGCGGTGGAACCGTTACCGCAGAATGCCGTGGTCGAGCATACCATCACAGAGGTGGATCAGGTCGCGCAAACCATGCAGCGTGCCTTCAAGCGTTCCGGCAGTCGATACAGGAACGTGGCAGTGGCCGTGGCGGGCTCGCACGTGATCAGCAAGCTCATCAGTATGCCCGCCGGTCTGACGGACCGCGACATGCAAACGCAGATCGAGATGGAGGCGGACCGCTACATACCGTATCCCCTGGACGAAGTAAATCTGGATTTTCAGGTGCTGGGTGCCGCCGAGGGCGGTGCGGAACAGGTGACTGTGCTGATTGCCGCGTGCCGCAAGGAGATTGTCGAGGACTATCTCGCGGTGACTCAAGGGGCGGGCCTGATCCCCACCATCGTCGATATCGAAACCTACGCCATGGAAAATGCCTACTCCCTCATCGCCCAGCACATGCCTGGCGGCGGTATGGAAAAAACCATCGCCCTGGTGGATGTCGGCGCCACGACCACTAACATCAATGTTATGCATGATAACCGTTCGGTGTATACCCGCGATCACACCTTTGGCGGGCGCCAGCTGACGGAGGAAATACAGCGGCGTTACGGTTTGTCATATGAAGAGGCGGGGCTGGCCAAGAAGCAGGGCGGCCTGCCCGACAACTACCAGACCGATGTGCTGCGCCCGTTCATGGAAGCCATGTGCCAGGAAGTGATGCGCGCGCTGCAGTTCTTTTATTCGTCCAGCCCCTACAACAGCGTCGACCAGGTATTGCTGGCAGGCGGTTGCGCCCAGATCCCGGGCATCGAGGAGCTGGTGGCGGCGCGCATCGGTGTACCGACCTCTATCGCCAATCCGTTCGCCAGCATGTCCCTGGCCTCGCGCATCAAGCCGCAATTGCTCAGCAACGATGCACCATCGCTCATGGTTACCTGTGGCCTCGCGATGCGGGGGTTCGACGTATGATGACACGCCTTAACCTACTGCCCTGGCGCGACATACGTCAGAAGGAGCAGGATCGTCAGCTGATGAGTATCGGTGTCGGCGCCGGCATGTTGATGCTGCTGATCCTGTTCTACGCGCACCTGCACGTCACGACACAAATCGAGAACCAGGGTAAGCGCAATGAATTTCTTAACGCGGAGATCGCCAAGGTCGATGAGCAGATCAAGCAGATCAAGGAACTCAAGAAACAACGCGATGCGCTGATCGCCCGCATGCAGGTGATCCAGCAACTGCAGTCGGCGCGCACTCAGATCGTGCATGTGTTCGACGACCTGGTGCGCAAGCTGCCGGAGGGTGTTTACCTCACCAGCCTGAAACAAGAGGGCAAGGGTTTCACCATTACCGGTATGGCCCAGTCGAACGCGCGCGTTTCGGCATTGATGCGCAATCTCGATTCCTCCGATTGGTTCGCTCAGCCCGACCTGGATGTGATTAATATCTCGACCAAGGGGAGTGATCGCGTCAGTCAATTCACGCTGCGGGTCAAGGAGAAATCCAAGACCGACAAAATCCCCGAGGCCGGCTCATGACGCTCGACGACCTAAAAAGTATCGATATCAACAATATTTCCGGTTGGCCGCTGCCGATCAAAATCGCCGGCATCGGCCTGATCTGCCTGATGATCCTGGGCGCCGGCTATTATTTCATCGTTGCCGACGAGCTCACCCAGTTGGATCAGGAGCAAAAAAAAGAAGAATCACTCAAGAGCACCTTCAGCGGCAAAAAAGCCCTCGCCATCAATCTGGATGAATACAAACGCCAGATGGAGGAAATGGGCGAGCAGTTCGGCACCCTGCTGCGGCAACTGCCGAACAAAACCGAGGTGCCCAATCTGCTTGTCGACATCACCCAGGCGGGTCTCGGCCGCGGGCTGGATTTCGTACTGTTCAAGCCGGAGAAGGAAAAGCCGCTGGATTTCTACGCCGAGCTGCCGGTCAGCATCAAGGTCACCGGCGCCTACCACGAATTGGCCGAATTTGTCAGTGACGTGGCGGCGTTGCCGCGCATCGTCACCGTCGGTGACTTGAATATCACCGCGGACAAGAACGGTAAGTTATCCATGACGGCGACTGCCAAAACTTATCGCTATCTCGAGGCCGAAGATCTCCATATCCAACGCAAGGCGCCGGGCAAGAAACCCGTCAAGGCGGGGGGTTGAGCGGCATGAAAACAGTCTACTCTCTCTTCGCTGTGCTTGTGTTGTTGACGTTGACGAGCTGTTCGTCCAACGATGGCTTGGATGATTTGCGCGAATTCGTGAAAAACGAGCATGCGGACCGAAAACCCAAAATCGAACCCTTGCCGGAAATCAAGCCCAACGAGACATTTGTCTACTCTGCTGCCGACCTGCCCGATCCGTTTGCACCGCGCAACCTGCAGGCACAAGCCGGCGGCGTAGGCACTGGCAGTGGGCCCAAGCCCGACATGAATCGCCGCAAGGAACCGTTGGAGGATTTCCCCCTCGACTCCCTGAAGATGGTGGGCACCCTCGAACGCGGTAAGCGCTTTTGGGCGATTGTACAGGCGCCCGATGGCACGGTGCACAAGCTCGAGGTTGGAAACCACGCGGGCCAGAATTTTGGCAAGGTAAAAAAAATCACCGAAGAAAAAGTAGAGCTGGTAGAGCTGATACAGGGCGCTTTGGGTGACTGGGTCGAACGCGAGGCGAGTCTCGCTATTACGGAGTAAGAGGAATAGGTGATGAATAGAATCTCGACGAAACCCGTGACATCTCTTAAGGGGATGGTGTTTCGGACGCTCCTGGTGGGTTTTCTGGCGCTCTGCGGTACGGCCCAGGCCGCTGAAATTTCATCCATATCCTGGGATGAGGGTAGCGCACAACCCACCCTGAAAATCCGGCTCAATGGTAAGGCCAGCTATCAGACGGAGAACCTGGAAGGTGGCCAACGACTGCGCATTAGTTTCCCCGGCACCACGCTCGGCGCTGACGTGCTGGATGTCGATGGGCGTGGAGCAGTCAAGGGCGTCTACCCTTATCTTGCTGACAACGGCACGGCGGTGCATGTGGACCTGCTGATGACCGAACCCGGCAGCTTGAAAATCGAAGAGTCCGCCGATGGATACCGGGTGATGGCCGTGACGGGAGGCGCTGACACCGTGGGCGCTACGCCCAGCGCCCCGGCAGCCGCCGCCGAAGTCCCTGCAGCGAAAGTCGCCAGTGACAAGAACATGATTCAAGACATGAAGTACGCCAAGCTCCCGGGCGACCGTATCCAAATCACTGTGCAAATGAGCAAGGCGCCGCCCACCCCTGCCGCATTCACCACCAATAACCCGGCGCGGATTGCCCTGGATTTTCCCAATACCGGCGTGGCCATGGATAAGAGTTCCTTGCGCGTGGGCGAGGGTGTCGTGGCGAGTGTCAATGCCGTGGAGGCGGATAATAAGACACGGCTGGTGGTCAATCTGGTGCGGTCGGCGGCCTATACCTCGGTCATTGAAGGCAACAGCTATACGCTGACCATTGATAACCCAGCCAGCACTATCGCCGGCACCCAAGCGCCGAAAACCACGCGCTTCGCCACGGCCCCCCGCCCAGGTAAGCACAATCTCAAGAATATCGATTTTCGGCGGGGCCCTCAGGGCGATGGCAAGGTGATCATCAAGCTGTCGGATACCGGTGTGGGTATCGATATCCGCGAGCAGGCCGGAGAGATCATCGTCGACTTTCATGACACACAAATTACTTCCGAGCTGCAGCGACGTCTGGACGTGGTCGATTTCGCCACACCGATCACGACCATCGACACCTTTGCCCAGGGTAAAAACGTGCGCATGGTCATCAGTGCCAAAGGCAAATACGAACAGCTCGCCTACCAGGCGGGGGACGAATTCACGGTCAACGTCAAGCCGATAGTGGTCAAACCGGGCGATGAAAAGAAAAAGGACGAACTCGGTTATTCCGGCGAAAAGCTGTCGTTGAATTTCCAGAACATCGATGTGCGCGCCGCACTGCAGGTGATCGCCGATTTCACCGGCCTGAATTTTGTCACCAGTGATTCGGTCAAGGGCAGCCTGACCTTACGCCTCAAGGACGTTCCGTGGGATCAGGCACTGGATATTATTGTAAGCGCCAAAAACCTTGCGGTGCGGCGCAGCGGTAACGTGGTCACCGTCGGTCCGGCGGACGAAGTCAACGCCAAGGATAAAGCGGCGCTTGAGGCGGGCAAGATTGTGCAGGAGCTGGAACCCCTCACCTCGGAGCTGATACAGATCAACTATGCCAAGGCCGATGACATCGCCAAATTGTTGAAGTCCATCAAGGCGGTCGAAGGTGTGCCATCGGCAACGGCCAACCCTGCGCTGGCGACGTCCGCTGATACCAAGAATGCGGGCACGGATTCCAACACGTTGTTGTCGCCCCGTGGACAGGTCACGGTGGACGCGCGCACTAATTCGCTCCTGATTCAAGACACGCCCAGCAAGGTGCGCGAGGTGCGCAAGTTGATTTCCCAGCTGGATCAACCGGTACGCCAGGTCATGATCGAAACCCGGCTGGTGGAGGCGACCGACAACTTCGCGCGAAACCTGGGTGTGAAATGGGGGGTAGTCCGCCAGGACACCCTCGGTAATAACCAAGTCACGACCTGCGGTACCTTAGGGTGCAACGTCGATATTCTTAACGGCAGCAAGATAGCAATTGGCGGTAACGGATTGAGCGTGGACCTCGGTTCCGACGCCCTGGGTGCGGGTACGTCCGTTGGTAGCATCGCCACCTCGATCATGCATTTGCCCAACAATGCGATGTTGAATCTGGAGCTATCCGCCCTTGAACAAGAAGGGCGGGGTAAGGTGATTTCCAGTCCGCGCCTGATTACGGCGAACTCCAAGAAGGCGCGCATCGAGCAAGGCCAGGAGCGGGTATTCACCACCTCCGTGTTGGGCGTCGGCAGTACCGTGACCAAGAAGGCGGTGTTGGCGCTGGAGGTGACACCGCAGATCACCCCGGACGATCGCATTATTCTTGACGTGGTGGTGACCAAGGACAGTTTCGCGGATGCCACCGCTGGCCTGATCAACAAAAAGGAAATTACCACCCAGGTACTGCTGAGCAACGGCGAGACCGTGGTGATCGGCGGCATCTACGAACAGCAACTGGCCGACACCGTGACCAGGGTGCCATTTTTCTCCGACATCCCCTTGGTTGGCTGGATGTTTAAAAAGCACAACCGATTTGACAACAAAGTGGAGCTGCTGATCTTCCTGACACCGCGCATCCTGTCGGACTCGCTCAACTTAAAGTAGTCCGGACCCTCACCCGGCCCTTCGGGCCACCCTCTCCCAGGGGGGGTGGCAGTGGTGCGGCCTGGCCTTCGGCCGCAAGTTCATGGAAAGGCCTGCCCGGCCGTTTGCTTTCCCCTTGATTTATTCGTGCGATACTGGCATATGCCAGACATGACGCTCGCACGCAGCATATTCCTCATCGGCCCCATGGGCGCGGGCAAATCCACCATAGGACGGCAACTCGCCGCGCTGCTCAAAATGGATTTTCTCGATACAGACCACGAAATAGAACGCCGCACTGGCGCCGATATTCCATTGATTTTCGAGATCGAGGGCGAGGCCGGTTTCCGCCGCCGCGAAAGTGCGGTGATCGAAGAGCTCACGGGCAAAAGCAACATCGTCCTGGCTACCGGTGGCGGGGCGATACTGAGCGAGGACAACCGCCAGGCGCTGCGCACCCGCGGTAGCGTGGTCTACCTGCGGGCGAACATCGATATACTGACGGAACGCACGCGGCGCGACCGCAACCGCCCATTGCTGCGGACCGAGGACCCGCGCAGCAGGCTGGAGGAAATCGTGCGACTGCGCGAACCGTTATATCTCAACACGGCGCACGTTATCGTCGATACGGACAGGCGTAGTCCGCAGATCGTGGCGCGTGATGTGGCCGATCACCTCAAGGCATTGTGGCAAAATGAAAACCCTGTCGCTTGATCTGGGCGAACGCAGTTATCCCATCTACATCGGTCAAGGCTTGTTTGGCCGGGGCGAGTTATTGGCGCCACATATCGGCGGCAGCCGTGTACTGGTCGTCACCAATGAAACCGTGGCGCCCCTCTATCTGGATCGCCTGCTCGAGAGCGTCCAGCGTTACCGTCCGACCCAGGTAGTACTGCCAGACGGTGAACAGTACAAGAACCTGGACAACCTCAATCGCATTTACGACCGCTTGCTCGAAACTCACTGTGACCGTAAAACCACCCTGATCGCCCTGGGCGGCGGTGTCGTCGGCGACATGGGGGGGTTTGCCGCCGCTACCTATCAGCGCGGAATCCCGTTCATACAGATACCGACCACCCTGTTGGCACAGGTGGACTCCTCCGTCGGCGGTAAGACCGGCGTGAACCATGTGCTCGGCAAGAACATGATCGGCGCGTTTCACCAGCCGCGTTGCGTGATCATCGACACCGATACCCTCGACACATTGCCGCAGAACGAACTATCCGCAGGCCTGGCGGAGGTGATCAAATACGGTTTGATCAGCGATGCCGAATTTTTCGACTGGCTGGAAAAAAACATCGACGCGCTGCTGGCGCGCGCTGCCGCCGCCCTCGGCGTGGCCATCGAGCGCTCCTGCCGCAACAAGGCGACGGTGGTGGCGGCGGATGAACGTGAAACCGGTCAACGCGCCCTGCTCAATCTTGGACACACCTTCGGTCACGCCATCGAAACCGGCAGTGGTTATGGCAGCTGGCTGCATGGTGAAGCCGTGGCCGCCGGCATGGCCATGGCGGCGGATCTGTCGCACCGGCTGGGATGGCTGAGTGCGGCGGACCGGACGCGCGTAGATGCCTTACTGTTGCGCGCCCGCTTGCCGGTGCGCTCGCCGGCGGCGCTGGATAGCGCGCGCATGCTGGAATTGATGGCGGTGGATAAGAAAGTGGACGATGGCAAGATGCGTCTGATATTGCTCAAGGCGATCGGCCAGGCGGTGATCAGTGACAACACGCCACCGGCACTGGTAAATGAGACCCTGGTTCATTGCCGGGAGCCGGCATGAACCTAGGCATCCAGTTGGCCGCCTATGCCGCGAGCCAGACGTCCTCCCTCGGACGTCTGCATCCGGAGCCTCCGCCGGCCTACCGTTCCGAATTCCAGCGCGACCGCGACCGCATCATCCATTGCGCCGCCTTTCGCCGCCTGGAATACAAGACCCAGGTGTTCGTTAACCACGAGGGCGATCTGTTCCGCACGCGCCTGACCCACTCGGTGGAGGTGGCACAGATCGGCCGTTCGGTTGCACGCGCACTCAACGTGGATGAGGACCTGACCGAGGCCATTGCCCTGGCGCACGATCTCGGACATACGCCCTTCGGCCATTCCGGGCAGGACGAGCTGAATGCCTGCATGCGCGACTACGGCGGCTTCGAACACAATCTCCAGTCGCTGCGCGTGGTGGATCTGCTGGAGGAAAAATATGCCGCGTTTCCGGGACTGAACCTGACCTTCGAAACGCGTGAAGGCATACTCAAGCACTGTTCCCAGAAGCACGCGGCAGATCTGGGGGAGATTGGCCGGCGGTTTCTGGAGAAACGCCAGCCGAGTCTCGAGGCGCAGATCGCCAACCTCGCGGACGAGATCGCCTACAACAACCACGACGTGGACGACGGCCTGCGTTCCGGCCTGATCAGCATCGAGGAGCTGCGGGAAACGCAGTTGTTCGCCGAACAGTACGCCGAAGTGGAAAAATTGTATCCACATCTGGCGCCGCGCCTGCGCGTGCACGAAATCGTGCGGCGCATGATCAACCGGCTGGTGGTAGACCTCATCGAGAACAGCCGTCGCTTGCTGCAGGCGTCCGGCGTGGCGAGTATCGACGAGGTGCGGCAAGCCGGCCGCCCGCTGATCGCCTACAGCGACGCGGTAAAACAGCACAGCCAGGCGTTGAAGCAGTTTCTGCGCCAGCGGTTATACGCCCACTACCGCGTGCGGCGCATGACCCTCAAGGCCGGTCGGATAGTCGAGGCGCTGTTTAATGCCTTCATGCAGGACGCGCGCCTCCTGCCACCCCAATATCAGGATAAAATCCGGGAACAAGGCGGGGGTGGGGACGCGGCGGTTCAGGCGCGTATCATCGCCGATTACATCGCCGGCATGACGGACCGCTACGCCATACGCGAGCACCAGCGCTTGTTCGACCCGGCCGAGCTGACGTAATCGTCTGCGCCGGGGGAAATACTGTCAAAATTGATGGGTATCCTAGGTTCTGGTACGGCCCACCAAGGACAAGCACCCTCCAAGATCCACCTAGACCCCAAAACCACCTTCCACTGCGACTTAAGTCCCATTGACTGCCCAGTGCCAAGACCGATAACCTACCCCGAAGGGTACCTTAATAGCCGCATGCCAGGCAGCAATACGGTTTCAACAATAACGAAGGGACTCGGGGCTTCACTCCACCGCTAACCTTAGCCCCGCACAATTATAAATAACCCAGGAGAGCCTGCCATGGACATGAAGTCATCTGCTTATCCGGCCGCGATGGCGTCCACCGCGCACACCGTCGCGCACACCGCAGCCCGTCTCGTTGGCAGCGACAGTTGCGCACCGCAGTCCTGCCGGTCCTGACGCTGCTGCTGTTCCCCGGATCCGCGAGCGCCGTTATACCGGACGTCTGTCTGACGCTCTTTCAGAGCAATGGCGTCATTCCCAACACGCCCAGTTGTTACCTGAACTGTGTCAGCGTCCCTACCAACCTTGGGAACTATTCCTGCCCAAACCATTATTGCACCGAGTACTGCAATCCACCCGTCGAGCGCAACCCCAAGGGCCAGGGTGGTCCGTGTAATGGGCGCGGCAACCCCTGCGACCCCGCCACCGGCAATAAATACCAGAAAGAGCTGGACGACAGCAGCGCGGCGGAGCCCAGGCTTGCCATCGTGCGCTCCTACAACAGCCAGGGCATCCGCGATGTGGGTTTCGGCGTGGGCTGGCTCACCCCATTTTATCGTCGCCTGGAAGTCGCCGCGACCAGTGTACAGATCGTGCAGGCCGACGGGCGCAGCGAACCCTTCACCTGCCTGACCACGGGGCCCTGCACCGGCGACGCCGACAGCGTATTGACGCTCACCAGCGACGCCCTGGGTTATACCCTCGCCCTGCGCGGTGGGGCCACCGAGCGCTACGCGCTGGACGGCACGCTGCAATCGGCAACCGACCCCACCGGCCTGGTCACGCACTACCACTACAACACCAGCGGCCAGCTCGATCGCATCACCGCCCCCTTCGGCCACACCCTTGCCTTCGGCTATGACGCGACCAATCACGTGCAAAGCCTCACCAATGCCGCGGGCATGGTGTTCACGTATGGCTACGACACCAGCAATAACCTGACCCGCGTCGACTACCCCGACACCACCGCCAAGATCTATCACTACGAGGACACCGCATTCCCGAATCACTTGACCGGCATCTCACTCGTCGACACCGTCGGTGTCACGACACGCTTCAGCACCTACGGCTACGACGCCGCCGGCAACGCCACCCTCACCCAACACGCCCAAACCGACAACGCCGCCCCCCAGGAGACCTTCACCCTGGCCTACGACGTCCCCGCCCCCAACCAAACCACCGTCACCGACGCCGCCGGCAACCAGGAAGTGATGACCTTCGCCCTCAACCTCGGCGTGAAGAAACTCGTCACGAATCAAAACGTCGCCGACAACAAGGTGCTCACCCAAACCTTCGACCCCAACAACAACCTCACCTGTAAGAAAGATGAGGAAGGTCGCGTCACCACCGCTATCTTTAACACCACCAACCAGCGCACCAGCCAAACCACCGGCCTCACCGGCACCTGCACCGCCCCGGTGACGACCGCCACCACCCGCACCACCACCTACCAATACCTCACCCCCACCCTCGACCTCCCCACGGTCATCGACTCCCCGAGTGTCGCCGGCAGCAGCCTCAAGAAACGCATCGCGATTGGCTACACCGACCCCTGCTTCCCGACCCTGCCCACGAGCATCACGCAGTCCGGGTTCACCCCGAGCGGGGTGACGGTCTCCCGTGCCGTCACCCTGAGCTACACCGCCCAAGGTCAGGTTAATACCCTCAACGGCCCCCGCGCCCCCAGCGACCCCGGCATGAACGGTGTTGATGATGTCACGACCCTGACCTATAACACCTGCACCACCGGCGGCGCCTGCGGTCAGCTAAAGAGCATGACCAACGCCCTCGGTCAAACCACGACCTATAACAGCTACACCCTCGATGGCCGGGTGCAGTCGATCACCGATCCCAATGGACTCGTCACCACCTATGGCTACGACCCCCGCGGCCGACTGTACTACGCTATGCAAAACGCCGCGGGGGTGATCAATTACCGCGTTTACACCTACACCCCCGACGGCCAGGTCAAGACTCTCTTTCGCTACCCCGAATACCTGACTTACACCTACGCCTACGACGCCGCCCAGGACCTGCGCACCATCACCGACACCCTCGGCAACAAAGTGACGTATGCCTACGACCTCAAAGGCAACCGCACCCAGACCCTCACCGTCAACCCCGACAGCACCCAGGCACAGAGCCTCAACCTCGCCTACGACGCGCGCAATCACGTCAACACCCTCAACCACGGCGGCAACATCACCCAACAGTTATACGACAGCGTCGGCAACCTCGTGAACGAGACCCAGCCCAACAACGTGGCCGCGGCCAATGGACGCACGGCGGGGCTCAGCTACGACGACGTCAACCGCCTCCTCACCCAAAGCGACCCCTGGGGCTATGGTTATGCCAGCTACGCCTACGACGTCAACGACCACGTCACCCAGGTCACCGGCCCCTACGGCACCGTCACCCAATACACCTACGACGACCTCGGCAACCTCTTACAAGAAGTCAGCCCCGACCGCGGCACCACCACCTATACGTATGATGTCGCCGGCAACGTCGCGACCC
>JAYUFH010000172.1:0-5368 GCA_043738765.1 Pseudomonadota bacterium
CCGGTAACCTGTAGTTTCTTAGTGCAGATAACTGGGATACAAATGATACTGACAAACTCCACCCCCTCCACGGCGGTCTAGGATTCATGCGTAAACACACACCCAGCCTGCAGCGCGGTTCACATTACATCACGCCCGAGGGCGACAAACGCCTGCGGCAGGAGCTGGACACCCTGTGGCGGGTAAAACGTCCGCAGGTGACCCAGGCAGTGTCTGACGCGGCGGCGTTGGGCGACCGTTCGGAAAATGCGGAATATATTTACGGCAAGAAACAACTGCGCGAGATCGACCGGCGCGTGCGATTCTTGCAGAAGCGCCTGGACGAGCTGATTGTGGTGGATCGCCATCCAGACGACAGTGAGCGCATCTATTTCGGCGCCTGGGTGCGGCTCGAAGACGAAACTGGCAAGACGCATGATTACCGCATCGTAGGGCCCGACGAATTCGACATTGAACAAGGCCTGCTCAGCATGGATGCGCCCCTGGCGCAAGCGCTGATGAAAAAAACCGTGGACGATGAAGTGGTGGTCCAGCGTCCACAGGGGCAGACGAGGTTTACCGTGCTGGCCGTGCGCTACTCGCCCTTGGACGACCACCACACACCCTAACGAGAATCATCAACAGATCAGGCCTCCCACTCCTCCAGGGGCGAGGCCGGCGCCCGCCGGTTACCGAGCAGGCGCCGTGCCTCTTGTTCGTCCTTGGCGAAGGTCATGCGAATCTGGTCCGTGGCATCGGCGACCTGTGCCTGACGCAGCTGGCGGCACAGGTCTTTTGCCTCCTTGAATTTCTCGAAGACATTCAACGGCGTGAACTTCCTGTCGGCCGATATGCGGAATACAAAATAGGGCATGGGGCAACCTTAAAAATAGAAAGAATGGAGGGTCCGCGACGTATTATATCCTCAATTACCCCGGGTGCTACCGAGGCCCAACCACCCACGGCAGTGGACGCTGGATTAACGCCCATCCCGCTGGGACAGGCCAGCCATCCCGAACGCAAGCGTCAACAGACAGCGGCCCCGGACATACTCCGGTTCCCAACATAATTGACGTCATTGCAGGGGTGCGCTAGGTTTGCCGTTTTCAATATAGACAGAGTTACCGGAGGTTGCGTGGCGAAAAAGACCCCTATGCCGGATTTCGAAGCCGCACTGGCCGAGCTGGAAAAACTGGTGGAAAAAATGGAAAGCGGTAGCCAGACCCTGGAGGAGGCGCTGCAATCCTTTCAACGTGGAGTGGAACTGACACGCTTGTGTCAAACCGGACTGAAGAATGCCGAGCAACGGGTGGAAACCCTGTTACAACAAAATGGCGCTGTCGCCATCGAGCCCCTCGCGGAAAAAGAACCCCGTTGAACACCTTGCAGGACTTCCTGATCCACCGCCAACAGCGGGTGGAACAGGTGTTATCCAAGCTTCTGCCCGGCAGCGAGATCACCCCCACCCGGCTGCACAGCGCCATGCGCTACGCCACTCTCAACGGCGGCAAACGTCTGCGCGCCTGCCTGGTGTATGCCACGGGTGCTGCTCTCGGCGTAGCGCTTGAAGAGCTGGACGCGCCGGCCTGCGCCGTGGAACTCCTCCACGCTTACTCCCTGGTGCACGATGACCTGCCTGCCATGGACAATGACGATCTGCGGCGCGGCAAACCCACCTGCCACAAGGCCTACGATGAAGCCACCGCGTTACTGGTGGGGGACGCCCTGCAGACCCTGGCCTTCGAGAGTCTCGCCACCGCTGAAACACCGGGGACGAACGCCACCCAGCGCCTCTCCATGATCCAGACCCTGGCCCGGGCCGCGGGCTCCCATGGCATGGCGGGCGGTCAGGCTATCGACCTCGCCTCCGTGGGGCTGACGTTAAGCCTGACGCAGCTTGCGGATATGCATGTGCGCAAGACCGGTGCGCTGATACAAGCCGCCGTCGCCCTCGGCGCTTTGGCCCATGCCCATATCGCCCCTGTCTTATTAAAAGACCTGGATCGTTACGCCCGCCATCTGGGCCTGGCCTTTCAGATCACGGATGACATTCTGGACGTGGAGGGCGACACCCACACCCTGGGGAAACCCCAGGGTAGCGATGAGCTACGACAAAAACCGACTTATCCAGCCATTATCGGCTTGGATCAGGCGAAACGGCTGGCGCGGAAGGAACATGCCGCGGCCCTCGCCAGCCTCCGTTCTTTAGGGGATAATGCCAGACTCCTGAACGAAATCGCCGACTACGTCATCCAGCGAACTTATTAATCATGCCCGGCCGAACGTCCTATCCCCTGCTTACGCAAGTCGACTTGCCGCAGGATCTGCGCGCCCTGGACACCGCCCAGCTGCCGCAACTGGCCAACGAGCTGCGGCGCTACCTGATTGAAACCGTCAGCAAAACCGGTGGCCATCTGGCGGCCGGTCTTGGTGCCGTGGAACTCACCGTGGCCCTGCACTACGTCTTCAACACGCCGGACGACCGGCTGGTGTGGGACGTGGGCCACCAGACCTATCCCCACAAGATCCTCACGGGCCGACGCGAGCGCATGGCGACCCTGCGTCAGAAAGGCGGCCTGTCCGGTTTCCCGCAGCGCAATGAAAGCCCTTATGACACCTTCGGCGTCGGCCATGCCAGCACCTCCGTGAGCGCCGCCCTCGGCATGGCGGTGGCCGCCACCAATGCCGGTTCCGAACGCAATGTCATCGCCATCATGGGCGACGGGGCCTTAAGCGGCGGCATGGCCTTCGAGGCCCTCAACAACGCCGGCAACATGGACGCCAACCTGCTGGTCATCCTCAACGACAACGACATGTCCATCTCCCCCAATGTGGGCGCCATGTCCAATTACCTGGCGCGCATCCTCTCGGGCCGGGTCTATACCAGCATGCGCGAAGGCAGTAAGACCGTACTCAGCACCATTCCACCGGTGTGGGAGCTGGCCAAGCGCGCGGAAGAACACATGAAGGGCATGATCACCCCGGGGACGTTGTTCGAGGAACTCGGCTTCAACTACATCGGCCCCATCGACGGCCATGACCTCAACACTTTGATCAAGACCCTGCGCAACCTGCGCGAACTGAAAGGACCGCGCTTCCTGCACGTGGTCACACGCAAGGGTAAGGGCTACGAACCGGCTGAAGGCGATCCCTGCGTGTATCACGGGGTGACGCCCTTCGACCCATCCACCGGCAAGATGGAGAAAAAACCCAGCAGCAAGACCTACACCCAAGTCTTCGGCGAGTGGCTGTGCGACATGGCGGAGATCGATCCGCGTCTCATCGGCGTGACACCGGCCATGCGCGAAGGCTCCGGCCTGGTGGCCTTCTCCGAACGCTACCCGCAGCGTTATCACGACGTGGGCATCGCCGAGGAACACGCCCTGACCTTCGCCGCGGGCCTCGCCTGCGAGGGGCTGAAACCGGTGGTGGCCATCTACTCCACCTTTCTGCAGCGTGCCTACGACCAGCTGATCCACGATATCTGCCTGCAGAACCTGCCGGTGATGTTCGCCATCGACCGCGGTGGCCTGGTAGGGCCGGACGGCGCCACCCACGCGGGTAGTTTCGATCTCAGCTATCTGCGCTGTATCCCCAATATCACCGTCATGGCGCCGGCGGACGAAAACGAATGCCGCCAGATGTTGTATACCGCGTATCAATTGAACGGGCCGGCGGCAGTGCGCTATCCGCGCGGCAGCGGCAGCGGTGTGGCCATCGAAAAAACCATGACGGCCCTGCCGGTGGGCAAGGCCGAGGTGCGCCGCAACGGCAAGACCATCGCCCTCCTGGCCTTCGGCAGCATGCTGGAACCGGCCCTAACCGTGGGCGATGACCTCAACGCCACCGTGGTCAACATGCGCTTCATCAAACCCCTGGACGAATCGCTGATTCTAGAACTGGCCCGCACCCATGACCTGCTGGTGACGTTGGAGGAAAATACCGTTCACGGCGGCGCGGGCAGTGCGATCAACGAGTTCCTGGCGGCCAGCGGCCTGTTGATAGACTGCCTGAACCTGGGCCTGCCGGATGAATTTATCGAACACGGTGAGCGCGGTGAATTGCTGCGCGACTGCGGCCTGGATGCAGCGGGCATTCGTCACGCCATCCGCCAGCGCCTGCCGCGGCGGGTTGCCGGGCGTGCCGAATCCGCGTAAACTTGACCAATCTTGTCAACCTTTTCCTTCCCTGTTGGTCGATCGCAACGATTTTGCGGGGTAGCGTTAATCGGGAGTGAATCATGAGTGCAAAGCAACCCCAGGTCGTCGGTATCGTGGACGTCCAAAGCAAACCGGACACCCGGCACATCGCTATCGATAAGGTGGGGATCAAGGATATCCGTCATCCGGTGCGGGTGAAGGACCGCAGCCAGGGCGAACAACACACCATCGCCCACTTCAATATGTACGTGGAGCTGCCGCACAACTTCAAGGGCACCCACATGTCGCGCTTTGTGGAGATACTCAACAGCCACGACCTGGAAATTTCCGTGGAGTCCTTCAAGGGCATGCTCACGGAAATGAGCAAGCGCCTCGAGGCCGACATCGGGCATATCGAGATGAGCTTCCCGTATTTCATCAACAAGGCCGCACCGGTGTCCGGCGTAAAGAGCCTGCTCGATTACCAGGTGACGTTCCTCGGGGAAGTCAACGACGGCGTCGACACCATGACCACCAAGGTGGTGGTGCCCGTCACCAGCCTGTGCCCCTGCTCCAAGGAAATCTCGAAGTACGGCGCGCACAACCAGCGCTCGCATGTCACTTTAACTGTGCGTACCAATACCTTCGTCTGGGTCGAGGACTTGATCGATCTGGTGGAAAAACAGGCGAGCTGCGAACTCTATGGTCTGCTCAAGCGACCGGACGAGAAATACGTCACGGAACGCGCCTACGATAACCCCAAGTTCGTGGAAGACATGGTGCGCGACGTCGCCGCGCAGTTGAATACCGATGACCGCATCGATGCCTACGTGGTGGAATCGGAAAACTTCGAATCGATCCATAACCACTCGGCCTACGCCATGATTCAGCGGGACAAGACCAAAGAAACGACCTGATTCGACGTCAGCGGCTTGGAGTGCTGGGACGAGCCGCGCACACAAACCAGGCTGCTTGCAATTCCCCGCGGGTTTGATTGAAATGGACAGCACACAACAAAAGGGACTAACCATGACCACCACAATGCGCTTCGTCGTAGGCTGCCTGTTACTCCTATTCCTACCGTTGCAAGCTGCCCTCGCCGCCACTACCACCCTCACCTGGTACGGGCACGCGGCGTTTGAAATCACCACCCCCAAGGGCAAGGTGCTGATGATCGATCCGTGGCTCAAGAACCCGGCCAATCCCAATGCCAAAGACGGCAAGGATCCGCTGGCGAGTATCAATCGCGC
>JAYUFH010000173.1:0-2023 GCA_043738765.1 Pseudomonadota bacterium
ATGCCCGATTGTATTTTATTTCCTTTTCCTGCCTGATCGGTGCTGCCTCCTGGCAGGATAAGCTGTTCATTCCACGATAAAGATTTAGCTCAAGGTCACCCTGCCGCGCTGGATGAAGGGCGGCATGGGATTTGCTATGCAATCCCTTGGTGCCGATATGGCCGTCATGGAGATCGACACAGTGCATCCATCATCAGCATTCAGAATCTTAAATAATTTCATAAATAAAAAGGTGATCCAATGAGAAAGCTAAAACTGCTAGGCACGATGCTGCTGGCGGCGAGTGCCGGGACCAGTATGCCCGCCTCCGCCGACGACGGCAGCGTTATCTTAATCCACATGGGCGATATACACGGCCACCTCGTGCCACGCCCGAACGTGCGTAGCGATCGTTCCGAATACCTGGAGGGCGGACTGGCGCACATGTACACCAAGATCGCCTCCATTCGCGCCGAGGCGGCTGAGAAGAAAATTCCGACCCTGCTGCTCAACACCGGCGACACGATCCAGGGTTCCGCCGAGGCGTTGTTCACGCGCGGTCAGGCACAGATCGATGTGCTCAACCTGTTCAAGATCGACGGCTACACCCCTGGCAACTGGGACTTCGTATATGGTAAAGACCGCTTTGTCGAGGCGTTTGTGGGGAATTCGGCGCTCGGCGCCGCACCGATGGCCCCGTGGAATGGGGTCGCCGCAAACCTCTACTACACCGGCACCACCGAAGTCGCGGGCGCCGTCTGTCCGAGTGCGTTGGGCCAGCGCGTATTGCCGGCGTTCCGCATTGTCACGGCGGGTGAAGTGAAAATCGGCCTGCTGGGCATGACCACCGAGCGCGGTATTCCGGCGATCGGTCTCAAGGCCACCACCGGTTTGACCTTCTCCAGTGGCGAGGCGGAGTTACCGTGCTTCGTCAACCATCTGCGTAATGTCGAGGGAGTCGACCTGATCGTCATGCTCTCGGAACTGGAGCTGGGCAAGACCATTCCGATGACCGTGACGACCCCCGGCGTAGACGTGGTCTTGAACGCGGACATGCATGAAGAGACCGCCAAGGCCATCGTCAATGCCGCCGGCACCATCCTGGTAGAGGAAGGCCAGGACGGCACCGCCCTGGGTGAGCTCAGACTCACGGTCGTCGACCGGAAGGTCGCGTCCTATACCTGGGTACAGCACGTGATCAACACCCAGATCCCCGCGGACAAGATCGTCGCCGCCAAGATATTCTCAGTTCGCAAGCCGTTCACCAGAGGTCCGGGTTACGTGCCGAACCAGACTGTGACGATCGGTGGCAACACCACGACGTTGCTGCGCCCGATCAACACCGTGGTGGGCATTGCGGGTATCGATCTGCATCGTTCCAACTATTCCAATAACGCCTTGCCGGCGGCGGTGGAAGGCTCGTCGCATGACCTGATGGCCGACGCGTTCCGTTGGGCCGGCGGTACCGACATTTCGACGGTGCGCGGCTTCCGTTATGGCACGCATGTCCCGGCGGGCCAGCCGATACGCATGGAAGACCTGTACCACTACATGCCGATCGCGGCGCGCCTCGCCAAGGCCGGACCGATCAACGCCTGGCAGCTCAAGGATCAGGTGGAGAATTCCACGAATTCGGTCTTCGACACCAATGCACGCAACTGGCGCGGCGGTTGGATGTTCGCCTATAGCGGCGTGAACTTTGACATCGATCCCTACCAGTCCTGGGGATGCCGCGGTTCGAACATCAAGGTCAACGGCAGGTCGATCAACCCCGATCCGGCCGAGCCCACGGCGGTCCTGAGCGGCATCGTCAACAACGACCAGCAGGTGCCGAAGAACCCCAGCAAGGCCACGGCCTTGATCTCGGCCGGCAGCTACGACAAGGCCACCAAGCTGGCGACCATGACCGTCACGGTCACGGGTATCACACCCAGCCAACTCACCGGCGCGCATATCCATCTGGGCGGCTGCGCCAGTTCCGGTGGCATTATCTACAGCATCGGCACCACCGGCTGGACCGCGACGGCGACCGGCATGAAGATCA
>JAYUFH010000174.1:0-5334 GCA_043738765.1 Pseudomonadota bacterium
CCCCGTCCACAGCCGACCCCAAGCGCCGCCCCCCGGTAGAGGCGCGTCTCATCATTGAACGCTGGACGCTTCTGCAGTAAAAGTCTGGAATATGTCTACCCCACACTCCCCCTGGTGGCCGGCGCCGGCGAAGCTGAATCTGTTTCTGCACGTCACCGGCCGACGCCCTGACGGTTACCATACCCTGCAAACCGTTTTTCAATTTTTGGATTGGGGGGATCGCCTGCGTTTCGATATCACCCAGGAGGGTGGCGTGACCCGCGCCACCCCGCTGCCGGGGGTTCCTGAGGACGCGGACTTAAGCGTGCGCGCCGCGCGTTTGTTGCAGCAGGCCAGCGGCTGTCCCTTGGGCGCGCGCATTTTTCTGGATAAACGCCTGCCCATGGGGGGTGGTTTGGGGGGTGGCAGCTCCGATGCCGCCACCACCCTGATGGTCCTCAATCACTTATGGGGAACGCAATGCGCGCTAACCGACCTTGCCGATCTGGGGCTTGCCCTCGGCGCGGACGTGCCTGTTTTTGTGCAGGGTCATGCTGCCTGGGCAGAAGGGGTGGGGGAGCGGCTCACCCCCGTGGACCTGCCCCAACCCTGGTATGTGGTGCTAATCCCACCGGTACAGGTCTCCACGGCGGCGGTATTTCAGTCGCCTGAATTGACACGCTCCACGGCTGCCATCACAATACGCGATTTTCACGCAGGCCGAGGCCGGAACGACCTCGAACCTGTGGTGTGTGGGATGCTTCCGGAAGTGGATAACGCTCTGAAGTGGCTGAGTAAATTCGGCCATGCGCGCATGACCGGCTCGGGCGCCTGTGTTTTTTTGGCGGTGGAGCACGCGGCCCGCGGGTGCGAGATACTGGCGCTTTGTCCGGAAACCCTGGCGCAGGGGTTTGTCGCCCAGGGCGTTAATACACACCCGATCCACCAGCAGTTATTCTGGTGATGTGATGAATTGGGGTGTCGCCAAGCGGTAAGGCACCGGATTTTGATTCCGGCATTCCCAGGTTCGAATCCTGGCACCCCAGCCATTTTTTTGATTGTCCCGACCATTGCTCCGAATAGGGGCGTAGATTGGATTCCCACTGACCCACCGATAGGCTGCGCAGGAGAGGCAAGTGTCAGTAGACAATATGGCGGTGTTTACCGGGAACGCCAACCCGGCGCTTGCGGAGCAGGTGGTGCATCACCTCGGCATCCCCCTGGGCAAGGCCCATGTGGGACAGTTCAGCGACGGCGAGACCCTGGTGGAGATCATGGAAAACGTGCGCGGCCGCGACGTCTTCCTGCTGCAACCCACCTGTGCGCCCAGCAACGACCACTTGATGGAGTTGCTGGTGATGATCGACGCGGTGAAGCGTGCCTCCGCCAAACGCGTGACGGCGGTGATTCCTTATTATGGTTACGCGCGGCAGGACCGGCGCCCGCGCACGGCGCGGGTGGCGATCACGGCCAAGGTGGTGGCGGACATGATCACCGTCGCCGGCGCCAACCGCGTGCTGACCATGGATCTGCACGCCGATCAGATTCAGGGATTCTTCAATATCCCGACGGACAATATTTACGCCTCGCCGGTGTTGCTCGGGGATATCTGGCGCAACAAATACCAGGATCTGCTGGTGGTCTCGCCGGATGTCGGCGGCGTAGTGCGCGCCCGGGCCATGGCCAAGCACCTGGAGGCGGGTCTCGCCATTATCGACAAACGCCGGCCGCGTCCGAACGAGGCCAAGGTGATGAATATCATCGGCGACGTGGAAGATCGCAACTGCGTGCTGATGGACGACCTGGTGGACACCGCCAACACCCTGTGTGAAGCGGCGGCGGCACTCAAGGACCACGGCGCCAAACGGGTCATGGCCTATTGCACGCATCCGGTGCTGTCGGGCAAGGCGGTGGAGCGCATCGGCAATTCGCGCCTCGATGAACTGGTGGTGACGGACACCATTCCGCTGAGCGCCGAGGCCAAGGCCTGCGCCCGCATCCGTCAGCTGAGCATCGCCGAACTGCTGGCGGAAACCATGCGGCGCATCGCCACCGATGATTCGGTCAGTTCGTTGTTCATGGATTAAAGTCTGTAGATTGAAGTCCGTAGGTAGCAACAAGTAGCAAAGAGGTTCCGTCTCCCCTGGTCGCGGGGGAGACGGACTTAATTTAACGCAGCTGGAGAGCATAACCATGGCTAAATTTGAATTGAATGCAGAACCGCGCGATATGACAGGCACGAGTGCGAGCCGCCGCCTGCGCATCGCCGGTAAGATCCCCGCTATCATGTACGGTGCCGGCAAAGACCCGGTGATGCTATCGCTGGATCACAACGCGATTTATCGCAACCTGCAGAACGAGGCGTTTTACACCTCCATCCTGACGGTGAGCCTCGCTGGGCAGAAGGAACAGGCGGTGTTACGCGATATGCACATGCATCCGGTGAAGGCGCGCATCGACCATATCGACCTGCAGCGCATCAGCGCGACCGAAAAACTGCATATGCGCGTACCGCTGCACTTTGTCGGCACGGACGTGGCCCCGGGCGTCAAGCTCAAGGGCGGTATCGTTTCCCATCTCATGAATGAAGTCGACGTTACCTGCTTGCCGCATCAGCTGCCGGAGCATCTGGTGGTGGACATGTCCAACGCCGACCTGGGTGACTCGATCCATCTGACCGACATCCCGCTGCCGGAAGGTGTGAGCATCAGCAGCCTGGCGCACGGCGGCAACGATCTGGCGGTGGCCACCATTACCCTGGTGCGCGCCGCCATCGAGGCCGAGCAGGAAGCAGCCGCCGCCGCGGCCGAATCCGCCGCCGCCGCCGCGACCGCGACCACGGCAGCGCCGGCTGACGCCGCCAAAAAGGAAACCCCCAAGAAGGAAGGTAAGTAACCCGCGGTATCTTGTCCTGATCCGGAGGGAGCGTGATGACGACTGGCATCTCTCTCATCGCCGGCTTGGGCAATCCCGGCGCGGAATATGCGGACACCCGGCATAATGCCGGGTTCCGTTTTCTGGATGCCCTGCTGGCCGACAGCAACCTTGCCCTGCAAACCGAAAGCCGTTTCGCCGGCCGGGTGGTGCGCCTGTCCATCAAGGGTCGTGACGTCTGGTTGTTGGCGCCGGATACCTTTATGAATCACAGCGGTGACGCCGTCTCCAAACTCGCGCGTTACTATAAGATTCCGGTGGAGGAAATTCTGGTGGTGCATGACGAATTGGATCTGGCGCCGGGCACAGTTCGATTAAAGAAGGGCGGCGGTGCCGGTGGGCACAACGGCATTTCCGATATCATCGAGAAACTCGCCAGCCCGGAATTCCTGCGCCTGCGTATCGGTATCGGTCGTCCGTCCAGCAGCGCCCAGGTGGTGTCCTTCGTACTGAAGAAGGCCCCACCGGCGGAGCAGGAGTTGATGGATGCGGCGATCCGTGACGCGCTGCAGCATGTCGGCGACATTGTGCAGGGTCGCGAGCAGGTCGTGATGAATGCGCTGCACACCCACGCGCGGTAATTAATTACCCCCGTAACGGCGGGGGCGGGTTGTGTCGGGTGGGCATCGCCCACCATCGCGGTTTCGGCGAGCGCCGCTGGTGGGCGATGCCCACCCTACAGCGGGCTTGCTGCTGTCGAGATGTTTGGTTTGTCCCTCTCACCGAAGAGGAGAGGGCAGGGTGAGGGGTGCCGGGGTTTTGCTACCCTCACCCCTTACCCTCTCCCGCGGGTGCGGGAGAGGGTAAGTTGGAACAGAACCGAGATCATCACTATGGGCATCAAATGCGGTATCGTCGGCCTGCCGAATGTCGGCAAGTCCACCCTGTTCAACGCCCTGACCCAGGCCGGGATACAGGCGGAAAATTATCCCTTCTGCACCATCGATCCCAACGTCGGTATCGTTGAGGTGCCGGATCCGCGCATGCAGGAATTGGCGCGCATCGTTACGCCGCAACGCACCGTACCCACCACCATCGAGTTCGTGGACATCGCCGGCCTCGTCGCAGGCGCCTCCAAGGGCGAGGGTCTCGGCAACAAGTTCCTCGCCCACATCCGCGAGGTGGATGCGGTGGCCCACGTGGTGCGTTGCTTCGAGGACGAGAACATCGTGCACGTCGCCAACAGGATCAATCCCCTGGCGGACATCGAAACCATCAACACCGAGCTGGCCCTGGCGGATCTCGAGACGGCCGAAAAGGCGCAACTGCGCGCGGAAAAAGGCGCCAAGGGCGGCAACAAGGACGAGATCAAGCTGCGCGACCTGCTTATCAAGGTGCGCGCCCATCTCGACACCGGCAAGCCGGTGCGCGCCATGGGGCTCGGCGAGGACGACAGGAAAATTCTGCGCCCCCTGTGTCTCCTCACGGACAAACCCCTCATGTACATCGCCAACGTTAGCGAGATCGGGTTCAGCCACAATCCGTTTCTGGAGCAGGTGGAAAAACTCGCGGCGGCGGAAGGTTCCGTGGTGGTGCCCATCTGCGCCGCCATCGAGGCTGAGCTGTCCGGCATGAGCGTTGATGAGAAAAAAGAATTCCTCGCGGAAATGGGCCTGAACGAGCCGGGTCTGGATCGCGTAATACGCGCGGCCTACGGCCTGCTCGGCCTGCAGACTTATTTCACCGCCGGTGTCAAAGAGGTGCGCGCCTGGACCGTGCATGTCGGCGCCACCGCCCCGCAGGCCGCCGGTGTCATCCACACGGATTTCGAGCGCGGCTTCATCCGCGCCGAGGTCACGGCGTATGAGGATTTTGTGCGGTACAAGGGAGAGCAGGGCGCCAAGGAGGCCGGGCGCTTTCGCCTGGAAGGCAAGGAGTATGTCGTCCTGGACGGCGACGTGATGCATTTCCGTTTCAACGTCTGACGCAAGCGGAGTAAAACGCGGAAAAATCGCAGAAATCGGCTTTTTTCCGCAATTGGCACTTGAAACCGGCAGCCCAATTCCGGTATCGTTGGCCCCCTTTTTGGCTATGTAGCTCAGCTGGTTAGAGCGCGGCACTCATAATGCTGAGGTCGGTGGTTCGAGTCCACCCATAGCCACCATTTTCATCGGTGGCCTAAGCCCATATTGCCGACCAAAACTCGCCGAGTCGCGTGACCAAATCGTGACCGGGGTTAAGGCCACTCGCGCGCCGACAAGCGTTTGCGAACGATCGTTTGATGGACTGGATGCGCTCACCCGCCTCGTTATTTTATTTTCTCAAAGTAGTCTTTCGTGTTTTTTCGTTCATCCCCAAAGGGGGTGTACGTGCCCCAGTGCGGAATATACCGATTTTGTTTTTTCTCATTCTTGGCGGTAGATTTCTCAAGTGAAAATAAGGTTTCACCGACTTTATACTCCACAACACCGATCGGATTGA
>JAYUFH010000175.1:0-2006 GCA_043738765.1 Pseudomonadota bacterium
AGTCCAGGTGGTACGGCGGGGTGGAGTCAGTCAGGTTCATCGCGGGATGATGAAGCCCAAACCCACCCGCAATCTGGAGACTTGGACCTTGGTGCTTCCCTTTAGCTTTAAGCTTTGGGCTTTGAACTTCCTCCCACCTATTTTGAGCACCCACCATCTCGGATTCCACGATGCGCCGCATCTATCCCTAACTTTCTAAATGCCAGACGCGTGTTCTCTCATGCGGCTCTGCCTTTAGTCGTCGCCGGTGGGGCTTTGGAAATAGTCTCCGCCGTCAAGGGGCTTCCGCCCCGATGCCGCCAGACTCCCACCAGCACCGTGGTGATCGTAAGGATCACGGGACCGAGGATGAGTCCCGAGGCCCCGAAGACAATCAGTCCGCCGACCAGGGAAATGAACGCGAGGACCGTGTGCATCTTGAGCCGGTTCCCGACCAGGATCGGGTATAGCACGTTGTCGATGCCGGCGACGACGACCCCGCCCCACACGGTGAGAATAAGGGCCTTGCCCCAGCTCCCTTCGAGGGCGAGAAAGAGCGCGGCGGGAATCCACACAATGAAAGCGCCCAGCACCGGCACCACCGCCAGCAGACCCATCACCACGCCCCAGAGCAACGGCGTCGGCAGGCCCAGCCACCAAAACATCAGTCCGCCCAACAGTCCCTGCACGCCCGAGACGGCCAGGGTTCCGTAAACCGTGGCATAGATCGTATCCCCGACCCGGACCAGCAGGCGGTCCATTTCCTCCGGGGCAAGTGGCGACCAAGAACGCACTGATTGGAGGATTACCCGGCGGTCGCGCAGGAAATAGAAGAGTACATAGAATATCAGGCAAAACTCGACTGCCCTGACCACTGATCCTTTGACTATGGCCCCGGCGGTCGTGGTCACCCAGGCGGCGAGATCTTTGGCCAGTCCCGGCAGGTCGATCTTTCGTTCGATCCAATTGGCCATCGGGGCCAGGCGCGGCTGCGCTTCGAGGGCGCGCCGCCACGCTCCGGACTCTACTTTCGTCTTGATGTGCTCCACCCCTTTGACGGTTTCCACGATGAGCCGTTGCCCGACGAAGGTCGTCGGCACGGCCACGATCAAAGTCACCACCAGAACCGAGACTCCGGCCGCCACGCCGGGGCGGCGTAGCTTGGTTTCAAACCACCGGTGTAAAGGGGTGAACAAAACGGCCAGCGCCAAGGCCCAGGCCAATGCCGGCAAAAATGGCAGCAGCAGCCGGTAACAGAGATAGAGACCGGCGGCGGTCGCTACGATAAGTAGCAGTGACTGGATGTGGCTCCGAGATTCCCAGTCACTCCCGACGGGTGCAATTGCTTGGCTGGTCTCTTGTTTGGGCATAATCATCGGGTTGAACCCAGCGGCCGGCGGGACGGCAGATTCGGCGGACTCACATATTGGTGCAAGCGCCAGTGCCGGTGCCTCGCCTCGTGCCCCGTCTTCCGCAAATTGGACGATTGGTCATGGCTGGGTCTCTTCGTCTCCCGTTCGAGAACGATTCACTCTATGCCGTAACCATGCAGTGAACGCCGCCGAGAGGACCACCGAGACACGATAGACACAGAGAAGAACGAAGACGGACGTCGGCGCGAGAAGTCACCGGGCAGTGAACCAATATCCGCCGGCGAATTCCGGGTTTTCTCTGTGTTCATCGTGTCTCTGTGGTCCATCAGAATCGGCTCGCCTGCAGCCGTCACCGGCCGCACCTGCTTCCGCAAGGTGACAATCGTCACCAAACAGGTGCTCGATGCTGCGATAGGAAGACGCCAGCAGCCAAAGCACGACACCGCCGGCCACCATAATGCGGAGGCCGACGTGAAGCTTTGGCTGCCGCGAAATCATACGCTTAACTCTTTGTTCATCGCCCGGTTACGGACCGGGCGGGGCGACCCCCGCTCGGCGTTGCCCCGCGCGCAGACCATGCACTATTCTTGCTCCGCATCTCCCTGTTACTCATCCGTGGTTGCGCCTCTGCCCGGTTTGGTCGCACAGTAGGCG
>JAYUFH010000176.1:0-2003 GCA_043738765.1 Pseudomonadota bacterium
CAACTACTGATCGAATATTCTCAAGATTTAGACCGGGCTTTCCCGCGCCATAGGCTGCGTCCGCAAGCTGCTTGCGCCCCGCCGCCTCGGCGACAATAAACCAGTACAGGTACTTTGGAATGATCTCTTGCGTTGGTCGACACAAGGCAACGTGCTGGCTTATGTAAGCAACGCCAAGGTCATGTTCAACCAGAGCAGATTTGGTCATGCGGTTTTTGCGGCTATTGCTGGTCGGCGTGATGTGAGGATAGACCAAATGGCGGAACAGATGTGTAAAGGGCGAAGGTGCTTGCTGGAAGATTCTATTACGCTCACCTCTCAAGAAACACCACCCAAGTAATTGACTGGCCATGATGTTGTCAAGCTGGTTGTGCATCCAGTGGTTCGGTTGCAACGAGTTTCATGCCGAGCTTTTCGGCGCGCTTTGCCAAGTGGTGCAGCACCCGTTCGCGGTAACGTTCCTCGTAGTACTCTTGGCCTTGATCGGTGTATTCCTCGCCCTTGGTCAGCATCGTGTAGATCAATCGCGCCAGTTTGTGCGCGGCGGCGGTCACCGCCTTGGGTTTGTCCATGCGCGCGCACATCCTGCGGAAGTACGCGCCCAGCGCTGACTGGCTGCTGCGCAATGCGGCGGCGGCCAGTCGCAAGGCTTGGGCCGCCCGGTTGGCGACACGCTTGGTCTTGCCGCTCATCACTTTGCCGCCGGTGATCTTGGTGCCCGGACACAGGCCCAGCCAACTCGTAAAGTGTCCCACCGTGGCAAAGCGTGACATATCCGTGCCGGTCTCGGAGATCACCGCCAGCGCCGTGGTCACGTCGAGGCCGTCGATGCGGGTGAGGTCCACCCCGCACATCTTGAAGAGCTGCGTGCGCAGATCAAACGTCGGGGCGTTGCGGGCGCGGCCGCGCTTCTTGCCCTTCGCCGGTGTACCGTCATGCGCAGCTAAGCGGTGTAACTGTTGCTCGACCTCCCGGTCGCACTCGGCCAATTGCGTGCCAATGAAATCGAACAGGGCCAGCGCCTGCTTGAGTGCAAACAGATGTTCGGTACGCCAGTTCCCTTGCAGGCTCTTGGCGATCTCGTCCGCACTGGCGCGGATGCGCACGTTCTTCATCGCGGCCAGGACGTGTCCGTCGCGCTCACCGGCAACGATGGCGCGTAGGATCTTCTGGCCGGTCTCACCCACGACATCGGAGATGACGTTGGTGAGCTGGATGTTCATCTGCGTGAGCGCCTTTTGCATGTGTTGCACGTGTCGACCTTGGCTACGCAACAACATCCCGCGTTGACGCCACAGCGTGCGCAGCACACACACCGCCTCGGCGGGACGAAACGCCCCACGTAACAGGCCGTAGCTCATGAGTTGTTGCAGCCACTGACAATCCAGTACGTCGGACTTGCGGCCCGAAACGTTTTTGACATGCCGTGCGTTGACCAGCAGAACGGTGAAGCCGCGCGACTCCAGCAGCTCAAACAAGGGGATCCAGTACACGCCGGTGGATTCCATGGCCACCGTGTCAACACCGCACGCCGTGAGCCAGTCGGCCAGCGCGTTCAGGTCAACCGTGAAGCTGGGAAACTCGCGCACCGGTTCATCGTCCCGGTCCGGCGGCACGGCGACGAAATGCGACGCGCTGCCGATGTCGATGCCGGCGGCATTGGGGTGGGTGATTGTCAGGGCGGCTCGGGCCTTGCCCGGCTTGAGGGGGATACTGCGATTGCGTTGGGCCATGGCATGCTCCATTATTTGTTGTGGAATGGGGCGCTGCATCGGGTACGTCGTCTTGCTCACTCTCTCAAACGGGATATCGGCCTGGCGGCTACGAACCGCCACGCCGATTCACCACTGTCGATGACGTCACCCAGGACCACGCTAACCCGCGGGCAATTTGCACCATTGCTATATCGGTCTTCCGCAGCGCCGCATTCCACTTTGCCACAACTCATCCACAGCGTGTTTCTTCGGCGCGATTTGCGGCATCGGGCCGATTACTTCGCTAAC
>JAYUFH010000177.1:0-2003 GCA_043738765.1 Pseudomonadota bacterium
TATGCCACTTGACTTTGGCATTGTCGCCGAGATTGGCACCGTGATCGACCAGATGATTGAATTAGCTGCCGCTACCGAACCCGATGCGACGGTCAGCGCGCGGCGCGACTTTATCGCGCGAATCAAACGCGAGCAATCGCCCTACATCGACCCGGCGGGCCGCGATTCGAATCAAAATCCGGTCAAGCCGCAAGCGTTGATGAAATGCGTCAGCGATGGCCTGCCTGCGGATGCCCAGATCTTTGTCGATTCGGGCAACTGTGTCGGCTGGGCGCTCCACTACCTGACGCTCAGTCCACCTTCGACGATTCACAGCGCGCTGGCGATGGGGCCGATGGGCTTTGCCGTTGGTGCGGTGATCGGCGCCAAACTGGCGGCACCCGATACCGTGTGTCTCGCGATCTGCGGTGACGGCGCCTTCCTGATGCACGGCACCGAAGTCTCCACCGCTGCGGCGAACGGTGTCGGTGCCATATGGGTCGTACTCAACGACAACGACCTGGGCATGGTCAGTCAGGGCATGAGCCAGTTTTTCCCGGATAAAAGTGGCGTCTGGAAAGACTATTACGCCCTGGGCAAGCCCGACATTGCGCTGTTCGCGCAGTCCATGGGCGCTGACGCCTACAACGTGCACGACCCCGCTGACATGCAGCAGGCATTGGGTGCCGCGATCAGCGCCTCGACCCTGACTCGTAAACCGCAGATCATCGTGGCGCACATCGACGCCACGCAGATTCCGCCCTACTATCAAAACCCCGGATTCACGCCGCCACCCGCTATGCAAAACACACCCATCGTGCCACCCGCCTGGCCCAAACCCATCGGGCCCTACAGCCCGGGCATGAAATCCGGCAATTCAATCTTCATTTCGGGCCAAGGGCCGGTCGACCCTGCCAGCGGCAACTTTGTGCTCGGCAGCTTCGAGGACCAGGCTCGGCTGACTTTCTTCAACATCAAGGCCATCGTCGAGGCCGGTGGGGCAACGCTGGCCGATGTCACACAAGTCAATGTGCACTTGTCCGATCTGAGCGATTTTTCTAAACTCAATGCGGTGTATCTGGAATTCTTCCCGTCCAACTTTCCGGCACGCACTACGGTAGGCTCGGTGCTGCTGGAACACATCGCAATCGAAGTAGATTGCGTTGCGGTGATTCCCTCCTAAAAACTCAATACAGGAGCCTTGCATGGGCAATACTCGAAACGACAATATCCTCGACGTCGCCATCATTGGTGCCGGTGTCGCAGGCGTCTACAGCGGCTGGCGTTTGTTACGCGACGGATCAGTCAAGAAAAAAATTGCAATTTTCGAAGGCAGCGACCGGGTGGGCGGCCGCCTCCTGAGCCTCACGCCCCCTGGCATGCCCGCCACGCGTTGCGAGTTGGGCGGCATGCGCTACATGTCACGCCATGTACTGGTTGCCTGGTTGGTGAAAGAATTCGGTTTCGCGACCGAAGACATGGACGTCGCCAATCCGGCCAACATCGCCTATCTGCGCGGCCGCCAGAACCGCCTGGCCGACCTCAACACGCCCGCGCTTCTGCCCTATCAGTTCGACGCTCTGGAAAAGCGCATTGTCGAAGACCCGAAAAACGCGCTGCTGATTTTCGCGCTGCAACAGATCCTGCCAAACTGCTTGACCATCACTTACGACCAACTACTCGCGGAAGTGAAAACGGCCACCTTTGACGGCACGCCGTTACACGAATTGGGCTTCTGGAACGTCATGGCGCGCATTTTGAGCCCCGATGGCTATGCATTTGTCCGTGACACCTGTGGTTACGATTGCCTAGTATCCAACTGGAGTGCGGCCGACGCCATCCCCTTTATCCTGGCTGATTTCGGCACCGGGGTGAATTACTTCCGCTTTCCCAATGGATATGACGAGATGCCGCGGCGCCTGGCAACAGAGTTCCAGACCGCGGGCGGCCAGATCAAGTTCAACACCTGGTTGCGTTCATTTGATACTACTAAGCTGGCGGATCACAGCGTCGGCGTTACGCTT
>JAYUFH010000178.1:0-2001 GCA_043738765.1 Pseudomonadota bacterium
GGACATCGAAGCGGTCTTGATTAAGGCGATGGGGCTCAGCAACATAAACGAGATGAACATTGGGAAGGCGAAAGAGTGGGCGCAAATCAAAAGCATTGAAGAAGCCTCCTACATCGAGAAGCGATCGTCGTAGGACCGTGATGCGACGTCGTTCGCCTCCATGTATGTTCAATGGTGATTATCTCCTGACAGCATCCGATCTTGAACAGCGCGATTTCCGTGACTGACCCGAAATCTTCCGGCCACCGTCCAACCTCGCCCCACAATTACGCGCCCGCATCCTCCCCGGCCAAAGCCCACACCTTCACACCTTTGGGCCCCGTGCCCTCCAGGCGGATAGCACCTCGCGCCGACAGGGTGGACAGCATCAGGCGGATGCTCCTGGGATTGTGGATAATAGGACCGATCGCATCCGCGAGCTTGGTCGTTGTCATGGACCCCGCCGTGAGCGCGTCGAGCACCGCCTGTTGAGCGGTACTGTTCGCGAGGCGACCGTGCTTCCCTGGACCCGTGGGAGAGCGCATACGCGCCGCATTCTTCCGCGGGCGTGCTGTTCGATCGGTCTCGTAGCGCATGATGCTCTGGCGTGTCGCCTTCTCCGAGGGCGGTGGGCGATGCCGGGCGATCAGCGCCGCGATGCGTCGTCCAGCCTCCGTAAGCCGGTAGACCCGCCGATTTTCGGTCGAGCCAGGCACCCGTTCCACGAGATCGCCGCGCGCCAAAAGGGCAAGACGCTGGCCCGGGAGCAGGCTTGCTCCGTCAGTTTCGCGTCCGGCAAGCGCGCCGGAAATGTCGATCGCACGGGCCTCGCCCAGGACCGCCAGCGTCTCGATCGTCGCCGTTGTCAGATCCGCGAACACCTTGGACAAATCCGCGGCGTCCATGCGCGGCGCTGACGATTGCCGTGCGGGGTGCGCGAGACCCTTTGGCGTGATCCCAACGAAGCGCTTGCACCCAAGATAGATGTTTTCGATCAGGCCCTGCGCCTCCAGGCGCTGGCATAGATGCGGGATGGCGTGCGCCGGCGTGCCGGTTGCCGCCGCCAGGTCTTGGATCCAATGGAACGCGTCCTCGGCGAGCGTGTTCAGCAACATCGCCGCTGCGCGCGACAGCCAGGGTTCCACGTCACGCGGTCTGGGTGTCGGGTCGCCGTCCGCGCGCACCCACCACCATCGGTGGTTGTTATCTGACGTGCGAAAGCGAATCACGATCTTGCGGGCGAGCAGCGCCTTCAGGATTTGGTCGACCCGCTGGTAACTGACCCCGACCACAGCGGCCAATGCCGGTGCCTCCTCTGGCCGGTCCAGCAGTCCAAGGATTCTTTGAGCCCTAGCATCTAATTGCGGGGCGAATGGCCTGAGCGGAAGCATTCGCATCGGCGCCCCCGGGAGGAGCCAGACCCCATGCCCCTGCCTCATCAGCCGGCCTGCCATGAATAATTTGTCAATCTCGCGGCGCACGGCCTGCGGTTTCACGCCATTCGCCGCCTGTTCGATCAGGTGCTTGGAACGCCACGGTTTTCCATTGGCCATCAAATCCAGGATGCGCTCACTCAGGTCGGACCGTTGTTCAGTCATTTCGTCATCCGAGAGGGTTGGCGGTGGCGGTGGGTCATTCCCGCGCCGAGTCTCCGTTGGGGCAACACGGTTGAACTGTCACGTGGATCGACATCGTGAATCAAGTGCGGGCGGAATGTCCGCCAGGGGATTCGCATTTCGAATTGCCTCGACGAGCGGCTCAGCGCTTGCCGGCTCAACGCGAATCGATTCTACATTCGGTGCGTTTCATCTGAGCGGCACGATGGAAGAGTTCGAGTCGGTGGGACAGGTTCTCGCTCCAGCGCCCCGCGCCGGATAGTGCGTATCGGCACCGGATTCGTAGCCCGTCCCGGATGGTCGAGCGCCTCGCTCCGCGTCCACACCCCACATACAACCGCATTAGAAATCCCATCAAAAAGTTCTTGCTTTGTTCCATAAATCCTGGTACCACCATGCCCGTGCC
>JAYUFH010000179.1:0-5308 GCA_043738765.1 Pseudomonadota bacterium
TGCCAGTTGCATTGCCGGGCTCTCGAAGATTGCCCCGCTCGCCGAGCAGCATGGCGTGACGATCTGCGTGGAGCTGCTCAACAGCAAGAGCAACGGCCACGTGGGTTACGAAGGCGATCACACCGAGTTTGGGCTCGAGGTGGTGCAGGCGGTCAATTCGCCGCGTGTGAAACTGCTTTACGATATTTTTCACATGCAGATCATGGAAGGCGACATCATCCGCACGATCCGTGAAGCGCTGCCGTGGATCGGCCATTTTCACACCGGAGGCGTACCAGGTCGCCACGAGATCGGCGCCACTCAGGAACTGAATTACCACGCCATTGCTCTGGCGATCGCGGATCTGGGCTATCAGGGCTACGTCGCGCATGAGTTCCTGCCAACCGGTGAGCCCTTCGCGGCGCTGGCCGAGGCCTATCGCATTTTCGATGTGTAGTGGGCCGCCGATGAACCTTGGGAACGCTGGAGGTGGATCGTGACTACTCCTGATGGAACGGGCATCGCGCCACGGCTGATCAGTCGCCGCGCTGCCATGGAGATGGCTATTCTGGTTGTCGGCACGCTGAGCAGTTCGGCGACTCGCGCCATGGCGGCCGGGGTGGTGACAAATAGTACGCACCGGGTCGTATTCGCTGCAGCCCAACGCGCCATGGTCAGTGCCCTGGCCGAGCTGATCATTCCAGAGACGGATACGCCGGGGGCAATCGAGGCGGGGGTACCGCGTTTCATTGAGAACATGGTGTCTGAGTGGTACACCGACGTGGAACGTCGCATCTTTCTGGATGGCCTGGTGGCGCTCGATGTGGGTTGTGTTCGTGATCACGGCAGGAACTTCATCGCCTGCAACACTCAGCAGCAAACTCAGGCGCTCGGCGCAGCCGAGCTGGCAGCGCGTGACTACCCACCTCCCGACCCGCTCGCCAAAGATGGGTACTTCGATGTCAACACGCCCTTTTTCACGAAATTGCGGGAGCTCACCGTGCTCGGCTATTACACCTCGGAGCTCGGTGCCACGCGGGAACTTCGTTATAACCCGGTCCCTGGGCACTTTGACGGCAATCTTCCCTGGACGCCGGAGAGCAGGCAGTGGTCCTCATGAAAGCAAACCATGACGCCGATGTCATTGTCATTGGATCGGGCATTACCGGCGGCTGGGCCGCGAAGGAGTTGACCGAGCAGGGCTTCTCGGTTCTGGTGCTCGATCGCGGGCGCTACATCGAGCACGGTCGCGACTACCTCGGCGAACACATGCCGCCATGGAAAGTGCCGGATGGCGGGCGACCCTTGCGTGAGCTGTATCTCGAGCAATATCCCATTCAGAGCCAGTGCTACGCATTCAATGAGACCACGCGGCACTTCTGGAACAATGATCGCGACAATCCATACGTCATGGATCCGGAAAAACCCTTCAACTGGATTCGCGCCGGCGTTATCGGCGGCAAGTCCCTGTTGTGGGGGCGGCAGGTCTACCGTTGGAGCGACCTGGATTTCGAGGCCAACAAGCGTGATGGTCACGGCATCGACTGGCCAATCCGGTATCGCGATCTGGCGCCCTGGTACAGTCATGTCGAACGCTTCGTCGGCGTCAGCGGCCAGAAAGAGGGCCTGGCACAGCTGCCCGACGGCGAGTTCCTGCCACCGATGGACATGTTCGCTGTCGAGAAAATGGCCAAGCAGGTCATCGAACACGCCTTCCCCGGGCGCCGCCTCACGATCGGCCGCGTGGCCAACCTGACGCAACCCCACGAGGGACGCGCGGCGTGCCACTACTGCGGAATCTGCCATCGGGGCTGCAGTGCCGGAGCCTACTTTTGCAGCCTGAGCTCAACGCTGCCCGCTGCGAAGAAAACAGGCCTGATGAAACTGCAGGCTGACGCCGTGGTGGAGGGACTCGATTACGATCCGAAGTCGCGGCGAGTCACCGGGGTCCGGGTGATACACGCGCAGACGCGCGCGCGCACCACATACCGCGCCCGCTTGGTATTCCTGTGCGCCTCTACGATCGGCAGCGCGCAGATCCTGCTCAATTCCAGATCCGAGAGCTTTCCCACTGGTCTTGCGAACCGGAGCGGGGTGCTGGGCCGCTATTTGATGGACCACTGGTATCGGGTACAGGTCACAGGAGTGATACCCGGGTTTGAAAAGTCCTACTACGAGGGTCTGCGACCCAACGGCATCTACCTCCCCAGGTTTCGGAACCTCGACGGCCAGGATCCGGATGTCGACTTTGTCCGCGGCTATGGCTACCAGGGCGGCGCCGCTCGGATGGAGTGGCCGCGGGTGTCCGCTGCGACTCCAGGCTTCGGCGCGCCATTCAAGCAGGCCCTGCGCCAGCCCGGCCCGTGGCAATTCAGCCTGGGGGCCTTTGGTGAGTGCCTGCCCAATCGCGACAACATGATGAGCCTCGATGAGAAGCGCGTTGATCGCTTCGGCATTCCGCTGGTGAAATTTGACTTCCGCTGGGGCGAGAACGAACGCAAGGGCAAGGCCGATGCACTGCGACAAGCCCAGAACATGTTGAGCGCCATGGGCGCCGAGCAGATCACCGCGCTAGATCACAACTCCCCGGGCGGCCATTGCATTCATGAGATGGGCACGGCGCGCATGGGAGCCGACCCTGCCCAGTCGGTGCTGAACGAGTGGAATCAGGCCCACGACATCCCCAATCTGTACGTGACCGACGGAGCCAGCATGGCCTCGTCTTCATGCGTCAATCCGTCCATTACATTCATGGCGCTCACCGCGCGGGCGGTGAGCCACGCGGCAGCGCAGCTCAAAGCCAACCCGACTTAGGCGATCACCCACATGCGCATATCCCGACGCACGCTGCTGCAGTCAGCCACACTGAGCCCGATGTTTGCCGGGGCGGCCAGCCTGCTGCCGCGCTGGGCCAACGCCGCCGCTGCGCATTCCTTGCAGCTGAGGCCACGTGCCGTGGTGATCGATGGCCATCCGGTTTTCCTGGTGGCCGGCACCATCGATTATTTCCGACTGCCCGCTGAGGACTGGCGGCCGCAGTTGCTGCGCGCGAAGCGCGGTGGCCTGAATACGATCGCCTTCTGCGTGGCCTGGAATTTCCACGAGCGCGAAGAGGGCGTGTTCAGTTTTGCCGGCGATACGGATCTAGGGCGGTTTCTGGATATCTGCCATGAACTGGGTCTGTATGCTTTTCCGCGCTTTGGTCCGTTCATCTGCGATGAATGGGAGTACGGCGGGTATCCGGCCTGGTTGCTCGCAAAACCTGATATTGAATTGCGCACTGACCATGCCCCGACCATGGTGTATGTCCGCCGCTGGTTCCAGCAGCTCTGCGCCGTCGTGGCACCTCGCCAGGCCACGCGTGGTGGGCCCGTGGTGCTGGTGCAGCAGGAGAACGAATACTATTACGTGGGCCGCCCACGGGTGAAGGAGTACCAGGCCAGTCTGATTCGCATCATGCGCGAGTCCGGAATCGAAGTGCCCATCACCGATTGCAACGGCGATCGCGGCGAGACCCGGCTTGCCGACTCCATGATGACCCAGAACAGCGGTGGCGCCGCCAGTGTGCTGCGCGTACGCAAGGCGCAGCCGGACAAGCCGGTGTTCATTACCGAGCTGTACACCGATTATCTCAATGTCTGGGGCTGGCCGGTCTCATCGTACCCCTCCACGCGGCAAGTCTATCAGCAGACCGTCGACACCTTGTCCGTGGGTGGCATGTACAACTACTTCATGTATGGAGTTGGCACGAATTTTGGCTATTGGGCTGCGAGCAGCTGGAAATCAGACGAGTCCTTCTGCACCAGCCGCTACTATCCCCGCGCGCCGCTTGCCGAGGGTGGCGGATTCAACCCCACTTACTACGCTGCCAAAGCGGTGAACCTGCTGGCGCTCAATGCCGCAGCGTACCTGACTGCCGCCGAGCAGGTGGCCGCGCCGGTGACCATCACCGGGCCCGTGCGCACGGAAGCCGTGCGCAGCCCGCGCGGTTGGCTGTTGTTCGTGCAGCCTGAGTACCCGGAGCAGCTGAGTCTGGAATATCACACCGATGGTGGCAGTGGCCCGTTCACTCAGACGGGCGAATCATGGCCCTTCTCTGAACTGGCCCAGCAGCCGGGCGCCATCGCGCTACCCGATGGCGTACAACTTCTGGCCGAGTCGTCCGACTTTCCGTCGATGCTGCCGTGGCAGCTCGAGATCGACCCGGGCACGATGATCGATTATTCCAATGCGACCTTCCTGGGTGTGGGTGGCTCGCGAGCGAAGCGCGTCATCGTGCTGCGCGGCGAGGCCGGGCGGCGCGGAGTGATTTCAGTCAATGATCATCGCGCGGAATTCGACTTTGCCGCGGATTCGCCGACGACACTCAGCGCCGGCGGGGTGACGGTCCTCGGGCTAACACACGAGCTGGCCGACCGCACCTGGTTCGCCGACGGCCGCGTAGTTATCGGGCCCGCTTATGTGGGGGACTTCAAGGACGGCCGGCATGAATGCTTTCTGGCGCCTGAAAGTGGCCATTTTCACGCGGTGGAGCCGCAGGGAAAGATCACGACTCGTCCGGTGCCGCGGGGCACGCGCTCTGGCGCACGGATCCCGACCGGTCCCTGGCAGGCGCGGTCCCTGCAGGAGATCCGATCCTCGCGTGAAGACTGGATTGCCATGCCGGACGGGCCTGTCAGCGTCGAGAAGATGGGTGCTTACTGGGGTTATACCTGGTACCGCGCTCGTGTCAGATCGGCTGCGGCGCGGCGGACAGGATTGTGGTTCAGCCGTGCCGTGGATCGGGTGACGGTGTTCGTCGATGGCGGGCGCGCTGGTGTGTGGGGGCGGGGCCAGCAGGCAACGCGTGATCCTCTGCCGATTGACCTTGCAGCGGGCGAGAATGAACTCGTGTTTATGGTCGACAACATGGGCCGCGTCTCGGAGGGTGCACAAGCCGACTACAAGGGCATATTCGGCGCAGCATTCGTCGATGCCGAAACGCGCCCACTGCCGCCACCCCAATGGTCGCGACCCACCGCGCCGCCAAGCAACTCCTGGCCCTTCCAGACTTTTCGATTCTTTGCCGAGGGCTTTTCCCTGTCACTGGCCAAAGGTCAGGCCATGTCCGATGACAGCGACAAATTCCACTCAGCCTCCTGGGTAGTCCCACTGCGGGCGGGTGAGGGGCTGACGCTGGCCCTGTTGTCCTTTCCGGCGTATGCCTGGGTCCTGGTCGATGGCAAGGTGGTCGGCGAGCACGCCGGCGATCTTTCGCTTGCCGGCGGGTTCGACTTCAGCACGCATAATCTGGATCGCCATCTGTCGGGCGGAAGCGTGAATCTCCAGG
>JAYUFH010000180.1:0-5305 GCA_043738765.1 Pseudomonadota bacterium
TCGACAAAGATGCTGATGACGCCGGAGTACGGCGACGACGGATCCTGGCGGGGTCCATAGATATTGAAAAACCGGAAGGCGGTGCCCTTAAGGCCGTGCTTGTTGAAGTAGTAACGCAGGTAATGCTCGCCGGCGAGTTTGTCCGCGGCGTAGGGCGACAACGGGTTGAGCGGCGTGTCTTCCGCCACCGGCAGGGCCGTGGTATCGCCGTAAACGGCGGCGGAACTGGCATAGAGAAAGCGCTCCACCCCCGCGGCACGCGCCGCCTCCAGCAGATTCAGCGTGCCGTCGAAATTGGACCGGTGGGTAGCGAGGGGATCGTCAATACTCGCCTGCACCGAGGCGACCGCCGCCAGGTGCACCACGGCCTGTACCCCCTGGATGGCATCCACCACGGTGGCGTTGTCACCCACATCCCCCTGAATGAATTCCAGCGTGTCATGCTTCGGCAAATTAGCGCGCTTGCCCGTGGAGAGATTGTCCAGCACCCGCACACTGTGCCGCATGGCCAGTAAACGCTCGATGAGGTGCGAGCCGATAAATCCTGCGCCTCCGGTGACCAATATCTTCATCTGTCGCTGTTTCCTCCGTCCCCGTTGAGTCAGTGTCTGAATTGTATCCGCGGCGTCTGCCACGGCGACTGCCGGGCTGACACAATAGAGCAATGCATTATGGGGAATGTAACGATATAATACAAAAAACGCCAACAGACGCGTTCCACGCATGAATTGCCGCGTCCATGAGAGGATGCACTTAGCCAAGTCTGGCTGTAACGTCGCGTAGCCCCGGCAGTGTCGATCATGCCATGGGCTCACTACTTTCTATACACTGAGGGGGAATGCATGGGTGTCGTCGCTGTTGTTGGTCTTGGATATGTCGGCCTGCCACTCGCCGTCGAGTTCGGCAAACTATTTACCACCATCGGGTTTGATCTCAATACGCAAAAAATTGAGCATTACCGCCGCGGCGTCGATCCCACCGGTGAAGTCGCCGAAAAGGATCTGCGCGCCGCCGACAAGCTACGCGTGACCAGCGACCCGGCCGACCTCGCCAGCGCCGATTTCATCATCGTCGCGGTACCGACACCCGTCATGATCGGACACCAACCCGATTTTCAGCCGCTGATCTCCGCCAGTCGTCTGGTCGGATCGCACATGAAGAAAGGCAGTATCGTAATCTACGAATCCACCGTCTACCCGGGCGCCACCGAGGAAGTCTGCATACCCATGCTGGAAGAAATGTCCGGCATGAAGTGGTTGCGCGACTTTCACGTGGGCTACTCACCGGAACGCATCAACCCGGGCGACAAGGTACACACCCTCACCACCATCGTCAAAGTCGTGGCCGGCGATGACGCCGCGACCCTGGAGGCCGTGGCCAAGTTGTATTCCTCGGTGGTCAAGGCCGGTGTGCACAAGGCATCCAGCATTAAAGTGGCGGAGGCCGCCAAGGTCATCGAAAATACCCAGCGCGATCTGAACATCGCCTTGATGAACGAGTTGGCGATCATCTTCGACAAGATCGGCATCGACACCCTCGAGGTGCTCGAGGCCGCCGGCACCAAGTGGAACTTTCTGCCGTTCCGTCCCGGCCTGGTGGGGGGGCATTGCATTGGCATCGATCCCTACTACCTCACCCACAAGGCGGAAATGCTCGGCTATCACCCGCAGGTAATCCTGGCGGGACGCCGCATCAACGACGGCATGGGAAAATACATCGCCGAGCAAACCGTCAAACAGATGATCGCAGCCGGCAGCCAGGTCAAGGGCGCCAAGGTCAACGTGCTCGGGCTGACCTTCAAGGAGAACTGTCCGGACCTGCGCAACTCCCGCGTCATCGACGTGATCAACGAACTGCGCACCTATGGCGTCGATGTGTCGGTGCACGACCCGGTGCCGTCGAAGGACGAGGCGCGCCACGAATACGGCATCGAGCTTAAGGAGTGGGATCAGCTGCCGCGCGCCGACGCCATTGTGGCAGCGGTGGCCCACAAGGAGTTCCTCGCACGCAATCCGCAGGACTTCACCGCCAAGCTCGGCGGCAACGGCTGCTTTGTCGACGTCAAAGCCCAGTTCAATACCACCGTCTTGCGTGACGCCGGTATCCACATCTGGCGCCTGTGACTGAGCGAGGATAAAGCAGATAGCAAATATCGCACCCGAAGTTGCAACATGATTTTTCTGTAGTGCCCACCGACAAGGATACAGCATGAATATTCTCATCACCGGCGCCGCCGGTTTCATCGGCTCGACCCTGGCACTGCGCCTGCTGGAACGCGGCGACACGGTTTACGGCATCGACAACCTGAACGACTACTACTCCGTCGCCTTGAAAGAGGCACGCCTTGCGCGCATCGCGAAAAATCCCAACTTCCGCTTTCACAAACTCGACATCGCCGACCGCGATGGTGTCGCCAAGCTGTTCAGCGAAAACCAGTTCGATGTCGTCATGAACCTCGCGGCCCAGGCGGGCGTCCGCTACTCTCTGGTCAATCCACATGCCTATGTCGACGCCAACCTGGTGGGGTTCGTCAATTTGATGGAAGGCTGCCGCCATTCCAAGGTCGGCCATTTCGTGTTTGCCTCGTCCAGCTCGGTCTACGGCGCGAACACCAAACAGCCCTTCTCCGAACACGACAACGTCGACCACCCGGTTTCCCTTTACGCCGCCAGTAAGAAGGCGAATGAACTGATGGCCCACAGTTATGCCCACTTGTTTGGTATGTCCTGCACCGGCCTGCGGTTCTTTACTGTCTATGGTCCCTGGGGACGCCCCGACATGGCGCTGTTCCTGTTTACCAAAGGCATACTCGAAGGCACACCGATCAAGGTGTTCAACAACGGACAGATGGTGCGCGACTTTACTTATATCGATGATATCGTCGAAGGCGTGGTGCGCGTCATCGATCGTCCCGCCAAACCGAATCCCGCCTGGTCGGGCGATAGCCCCGATTCCGCTACCAGTTATGCGCCCTACCGGGTTTTCAATATCGGCAACAGCAGTCCGGTGGAGTTGCTGCATTACATCCGTGTACTGGAAGACTGCCTGGGAAAGAAGGCGGTCATGCAGATGCTGCCCATGCAGGATGGCGATGTGCCGAGTACCGTCGCTGACGTGAGTGCGCTGCAGGCGGCCACCGGTTTCAAACCCGCGACGACCGTCGAAACCGGTATCCGGCGTTTCGTCGACTGGTATCGTTCGTATCACTCGGCATGAGAGAATACGACCATGCCAGACGAACCAGTACATTTAATCTATCCACTGCCCGCTATATGCCCCGAGTGAAGGCGGGCAACAACAAAAAAATACTTATGGGTGACACAACATGGAGTTTGAACTTCGTCGAGTAAAGCACCGCGACTGGCGACAGCTGGCAGTATTGATACCAGCCATTTTTCCGGAACTAACGAAGGACCTGGTTGCATCCTACCTATGCTACACGTCGCATAACATGGGTGTGGCAACAATAGGAAAACGAATCATCGGATTCTACCAGTTCAACCCCGCAAAGACGGCACAGACGGCCTGGCTGAATTACATCGGTGTCAGTAACAATATTCACCGTAAGTCCATCGGCACGGGTTTATTACAGCACTTCGAGAAACACGCGATAAGCATGGGTTATTTCAAGGCCGATCTCCACGTACGACAAGAAAATACCAGCGCTCAGAAATTTTATGAGAAAAATGACTATCGCTTTGTTGAAGTTCGCCGTGACCATGCACATACAAACTTTCTCTATACCAAGGAGATCTCCACGGCTGCAGACTCACCCGTAGAAAGCCAAGCCGACACTGCTCGACGTACAATATTCGCGTCATTGCTCATGCGAATCAAATGCAAGTTTTACTATGGGATATGCATAGTTATCCCGCGCGCCCTCAGCTTCCCGACACGCACAAAAAAATGACGACACCAGACAGAATTACAGTTCACCTGCAAGATATATCCGCGCACGCCGATATAGCGGGGATGTGGGGTGAATTCGAAACAAAATGCGAGGTCTCCTTCTTTCAGTCATGGGGATGGATAGGCGCCTGGTTGCAATCACTCCCTGCCTCCACACCCTTATATAGTATTGTCGCCAAGACCAATGATGAGCTTGCTGGCCTTGCCATACTGGCACGGTCAAAAGTAATCCGGCACAAGTTATTTTCATCCGATGCGCTATTCCTTAATGAAGCCGGGATACCGGGATACGATTTCGTTATCGAACATAACGGCTTATTGTTGAAATCGGGTATCGAGCAACCAACACTTGACGCCTGTCTACGCTATCTGATTACACAGGTCGGCGATTGGGACGAAATATTTATCAGTGGAATTCGCCAGGACAGCCCGCTGTTTCATTCCTCTGTACTGAAGGAACACGACGTGGACTTGCGCGTACTCAGGACCTCTTCATCGCGCTATGTGGATATGGAGGAATTGCGGCAATCCGGGGGTGACTATCTGGATAGCCTCAGCAGCAATACCCGCTACCAGATCCGTCGCGCACTGCGCAAACATGCGGCCACCGGTCCGTTGACGCTCAGTATTGCAGCCAGCGCCGAAGAGGCACATGTCTATTTCGACCGCATGAAGGAACTGCACCAGGCTTACTGGGCTGGCAAAGGCGAGCCCGGATCGTTTGCCAACAGTCACTGGGAGGCATTTCATCGCAGGCTCGTAAGCGAGCGGTTCGACAGCGGCGAAATCCAGCTGATCGGTGTAACAACCGGCGACAAAACCATCGGCTACCTCTACAACTTTGTAAAAAACGGCTGGGTATATGTACTGCAAAGCGGTTTTCACTACGAGCCGAATCACACATTGCACCCCGGCTATGTCAGTCACTATCTGGCCATCGACTACAACCTCAAACATGGCGCCAAGATCTACGATTTTCTGGCTGGTGACGCCCAGTACAAATCCAGTCTAGGGCGCAACGACCATACGCTCGCCTGGGTGGTGTTGCAACGCAAGCGCTGGAAATTCAAGGTCGAGGATGCGCTGCGCCGGTTAGTGCATGCGCTAAAATCACGTCGCAAAACAACTGTAACTTGAGGCATGGTGGATGCGGCCTGATCCTGTGCGTGCCAGCTAACTGCAATCGCGTGATGCAATCCTACTTACGTCCTGATTATATTCAGCGCTGATATTCATCCCACCCGGGGCGCACACGCTTATCGGCAGCGATTCGCTACGACTCCTCTGCAGCATCTGCTACTGCGAGTTTTTTCCATGCTCATAAGCGATCCATTTATTAAGCAGTTTCCAGGCATTGCGTTTACCTGCGTCATCGGCTTGGAGCTGTTTGGCATCC
>JAYUFH010000181.1:0-1993 GCA_043738765.1 Pseudomonadota bacterium
TGGCGAGAACTGTGTTAACCCATAGTGATTGATCCGCGTGTTTTTCCTCCCCTCCTTATTTCAAGGCCGCTCTCGTGCATCCCTGCACTTCGCGGCACTCGCACATCCATGTGCAGCGGACGGGGTGGTTGTTCAACGTTCTCATCATGCCACCAACCACCCCACCCCTGCGGGGCGCCCCTCCTCGAAAATGAGGAGGGGAGGATTACGCATTCCACATCTACCTAAAGCAACGGCACAATCATCAACGCGACGATGTTCATGATTTTGATGAGCGGGTTGATAGCGGGACCGGCGGTGTCTTTGTAGGGGTCGCCGACCGTGTCGCCAGTGATTGCCGCTTTGTGTGCGTCCGAACCCTTGCCACCGTGGTTGCCGGTTTCAATATATTTCTTCGCGTTGTCCCAGGCGCCGCCACCGGTGGTCATGGAGATGGCGACGAACAAGCCGGTGACGATGGACCCCACCAGCAAGCCACCCAGCGCCTGCGGGCCGAGCAACAAGCCGACGGCGACTGGTGTCAACACCGGCAACAACGCGGGCAACACCATTTCTTTGATTGCCGCGCGCGTCAGCATATCCACGGCGGTGGAATAATCAGGTGCCTGTTCGCCGGTCATGATGCCGGGAATTTCGCGGAACTGGCGCCGGACCTCGACAACCACCGATTGCGCAGCACGACCTACGGATTCCAACGCCATCGCGCCAAAAAAATACGGCACCAGGCCGCCAATGAACAGACCGATGATGACGTTGGGGTCGGACAAATCAAAACTCGTGGTCTGCTTCAGATGGTGGTTCAGCTCGCGCGTGTAGTCGGCAAACAGCACTAACGCAGCGAGGCCTGCCGAGCCGATGGCGTAACCCTTGGTTACCGCCTTGGTGGTGTTACCGACCGCGTCCAATTCGTCGGTGATTTTGCGTACGGCGGGTTCGAGATTAGCCATTTCGGCAATGCCGCCCGCGTTGTCGGTGACCGGGCCGTAGGCATCGAGCGCAACGATGATGCCAGTCATCGACAACATCGACGTCGCCGCAACTGCAATGCCGTACAGCCCCGCAAAATGAAACGCTACGTAGATTCCGGTGCACACGACCAGCACCGGCGCACCAGTCGAACGCATCGACAAGGCCAGTCCGGCGATGATGTTGGTGGCGTGTCCGGTGACTGAGGCTTCCGCAACCGCGCGCACCGGACGGAATTCCGTTGCGGTGTAATACTCGGTGATGACAATTAACAATGCTGTGACCGCAAGGCCGACCAACGCAGCGCTATAAAGAGCAGACGTACTCACATCGGTGACACTGCCCATGATCCAGGTCGTGACTGGATAAAACGCCGCTGCTGACAGCACGCCTGCGCTGATCACGCCCCGATACAATGCGTTCATCACTTTGCGATTGGCGCCGATCTTGACAAAAAAAGTTCCCAGCACGCAGGCCAGCACCGACACGCCGCCCAGCACCAGGGGATACAAGGCCGCTTCGGTGGCATGTTGCGGGAATAGCGACACGCCCAGAATCATCGCCGCGATGATGGTCACTGCATAAGTTTCGAACAGATCCGCTGCCATGCCTGCGCAGTCGCCGACGTTGTCTCCGACATTGTCAGCAATTACTGCTGGATTACGCGGATCGTCTTCCGGGATTCCGGCTTCGACTTTTCCGACCAGATCGGCACCGACATCGGCACCCTTGGTAAAAATGCCGCCACCTAAGCGCGCGAAGATCGAGATCAGCGAACCGCCAAAGGCGAACCCGACCAGTGGCGCCAGGTCAGGACTTCCGGTCACGCTGAGTGATGTCAGCAGCGCATAAAACCCGGCTACACCCAACAAGCCCAATCCAACCACCAGCATGCCGGTGATCGCCCCTGCGCGAAACGAGACGCTCAAACCTGCGTCGAGCCCACCGCGCGAAGCCTCAGCGGTGCGCACGTTGGCGCGCACCGAGACGATCATGCCGATATAACCCGCCGCACCCGACAACACCG
>JAYUFH010000182.1:0-1990 GCA_043738765.1 Pseudomonadota bacterium
GTTGAGTAGCCCGGGGGAATTGCACCCCCAGGCCCTCCCAGAACCGTACGTGAACCTCTCGATTCATACGGCTCCTATCGTCCAGTCGTCATGATGGCCGCGCGCCAGTGCGGGAACAGCGTGGGCTCGCGCTGTTGCATGCCGCGCAGCCAGGCCCAGGCCCGATCAGCGCGATCTCGCAGCGTCTTGTATTTCGCCCTCGCCCAGCGCACCAGATGTGCGTCCAGGCTCCTCAGAACAACCAACAGCCTCGATGGCTGGAACAGACCGTAATACCTCACCCACCCGGTGATGACCGAGCGGTGGTCCTGCAGCAGATCGGCCAGGCTGCTGTGCACCCTCCGCTGCAACCCCCAATCACTGATCTCGCTGCGTACAGCCTTGGCCGCCTTGTCACTGACGGCCGGCGAGAAGTTCGTGAACAGTCGGCCGTGACGATTCTTCGTCGTCCGCGGCTTGAAGGTGTAGCCCAGGAAGTCAAACTGCTTGTGCTCATAGTCGCCACGTCGATTCGCATCCACGCAGTACACCACTCGCGTCTTCTCTGGGTGCATCGTCAGGCGGCACTCAGCCAGCCTCTTCTTCAATTGCTCTTGCAGCTCTTCGGCCTGTTGCCGACTGTCGCAGTGACAGATGATGTCGTCGGCGTACCTTTCGAACGGCACTCCCGGATGCTCTCGGGCCATCCATTGATCAAAGGCGTAATGCAGGTACAGGTTGGCCAGCAATGGGCTGATTACCCCGCCTTGCGGCGTGCCCCGCTCGCGCTCTTGAACCGTGCCATCGGGCATCAGCACACCGGCAGCAAGCCAGCGTTCGATGTACAGCACTTCCCAGCTCGCGCCCAGGTGCCTTCGCACCGCCTTCATCATCAGCGTCCAGTCGATGTTCTCGAAGAACGCCTGGATGTCCAACTCCAGCACCCAGTCTTGCCGCCAGCACCTCTGGCGCGCCACCCGCAGCGCATCGTGCGCCGAGCGACCTGGCCGGTACCCATACGAGTCCGCATGGAACACCGGCTCCACCAGCGGCTCCAGCCGCCTCTTGACCACCATCTGCGCTATGCGGTCAGCCAGCGTCGGTATCCCCAGCGGCCGCGTCTTGCCCGGCTCCTTGGGTATGTCCACGCGTTTGACCAGCGGCGCCATGTAGCTGCCCGAGGCCAGACGGTTCCAGATCCGGTACAGGTTCTTGCTCAGCCCCCGCTCGAATCTCTCCCACGTCACCCCGTCAACCCCTGCGGCACCTCGCTTGGCCTTCACGCGCTTGTACGCTTCCCACACCTCGCGCTTACTCACATCAAACGGCTTTGCCGGTTGCTCGCGCCTCATCCCCTTGCGGGTTGGGCTGCATGCCTCCGGCCGGACGACGGTGCCCCTTCGGTCCAGCCCCATTACAGGACCTTCTTCCCTACTACGCGCACCTCCGCCCCCGTGTCCCGCATCGGTACTCTGGCTCTTGTGGTGTCGGCCACTTGAGCTTCTCCCTTGCACATCGGGACGACAGGTTCTCACGTTCCTCACTGAAGCCTGGTCCTTGTTCACGCCGCCTTCATGCCGGGCGCCAGTCGAGCACATCTCAGGCTCGCCTCGACCTTCATCCCGGGGTACCGCACCGCCCCCGGTTACGACGCCATTTAAGGGAATTTCGACACGTCTGCAGCGGTTCACTTTCGTTCGTCTCCAAGGACCTCACCTGACGCAGTCACGCTGCGCCTTTTCCCGCAACGCTCACCACCAGGACTCTTTACCCCAGCAGCTTGCGGTGGTTTGGAGCCCGCTCCTGACAGCCGGCTCCGGGGGGCCTGCCCCCATCTTCAGCAAAGCACCACACTCACAGCTACATCCAACCCTCCTTTCCAATATGCTGTCGAGCATGTTCGTGACACACATGCAGCCTAACCCAATACCGTTAATTTAGGTATATCATGCGCTTCCGTCGCTTCGACGGAGGTTTCCTCATGGCGCGAACCAAGGCGGGGCTCGGCCCC
>JAYUFH010000183.1:0-5277 GCA_043738765.1 Pseudomonadota bacterium
CCGCTTTGCCGCTCGCCGTGCAAGGCTATGACAATGGCGCCAATGCGCCGACTTGTTTAAGCGATGTCAAGACCGGAACCGACATCCTCGTGGTCCGCCGCGCCAGCACCTGCGCGGTCGGCGACGCGAACTGCGACGCCCTGATCGCCGGCGCGCCCTACTTTCAGGCATCGAAATGCAGCAGCGCGACGGAATTGTCGTCCACCAATGTCGCCAATTATTATGCGCTCGACACCAATACCGCCAACCTGACACTGCATCAAAACGATTGCGTAGCGCTGGCGGCTTTCCATCAATATCGTACGTACATTTATTTCGTCGCCAACAACGACAAAAACGGCGATGGCATCCCGACTCTCAAGCGCGCGGAACTCAGCGCGTCCGGGTTTTCTATCGTGCCGCTGGTGGAAGGAATCGAGAAGCTGCAGCTCGAATATGGCATTGACACCAGCGTGCCGACCAGCGGGGCGCCGTCGGTATTCACTGCTGATCCGGACAGCTACAACGGCTGCACTGCCGCGACCTGCATGGGTTATTGGCGCAATACGGTGGCGGCGAAGATATACCTGTTGGCGCGCAATACGACGACGAGCGCAGGCTACACCGATCGCAAAACCTACTCCCTAGGGCTAAATGCTGACGGCACCCCTAATACGATCGGCCCGTTCAACGATCAATACAAGCGCCATGCGTATGAATCGACGGTGCGGTTGAACAATACGGCTGGGAGGAATACGCCATGAGATCAGTTCCGCTTTCTGAGCGTCCTCTCCCGCGTCAGTGGGAGAAGGGATCGAACGGCCAACGCGGCGCCACCCTCCTGGTCTGTATGATCATGTTGATACTGATCACCTTGCTGACCATCACCTCGTTCAAGCTCGGCAAAGGCACCCTGCAAATCGTTGGCAACATGCAGCAACGCAATCAGGCATTGTCCGCCGCCCAAAGTGCAATCGAAGAGACCATCAGCCGCACGCAGTTCACCGTGACGCCCGCGAATGCAGTGCCGAATCCGTGCGGCGGCGTAGCGAACACCACCTGCGTCGATGTTAATGGCGATGGCGTGATGGACGTGACGGTCGTTGTCACGCCGACCTGCGCATCGACGCAGCTCATCCCGGTCAACGCGCTCGATTTCACAAATGCCGACGATGCCGGTTGCTTGGTCGGCGCGAGCCAGAGCGTCGGCGTGGTTGGCAGCGCGTCCAACAACTCTCTATGCGCGAACACGCTGTGGGATCTGCAAGCGGTCGCCACCGATCCCATCAGCAATGCCCAATATACAGTGCACCAGGGTGCCGCCGTGCGCGTGCCGGTGACAACCGTTTGTCCTTAAATCCGAGAGAGATCATCATGAATTCCACCCACTCGAAATTTCTGACGCTGACGCTATGCGGCAGCCTTGCCCTGCTGTCGTTTTGCGCAATGGCCGAGGATATCGACATTTTCGTCGGTTCGTCCGGCGGCCGCGCTGGCAACGCGAACGTGCTGATCATTCTCGACAACACGTCCAACTGGTCGGCCAATAATCAAGGGTGGCCGGGCGGCATCACGCAGGGTCAGGCGGAAGTGAATGCCATCAGCCAAGTGATCGGCAGCCTCAATGGCAGCGTCAACGTCGGACTGATGTTGCTGACCACCGTTGCCGGCAATCCCGGCGGAATGACGGTGTTCGGGATCAATCCCATGACTGCCGCAAACATCTCCACTTGGCAATCCTGGCTGACTGCCCGCTATAACAACATCACAGATCCGGCCTGGAAAGCGCCAGCCAGCGCCAACTACGGGGCGATGATGTTCGATGCATTCAAGTATTTTGGCGGTTACACCAGCCCTATCCATTCGACGGACGACACAGGTGGCACGCCCGTGGATCAGACGCACTTCGGCAAGATCCACTATGCGACCATCCCAAACAGTCAGGTGGATTCAACCGCCTACAGCGCCGACTTCACGCAATATGTGTCGCCCACGATAAGCGGCTGCGCGAAAAATTACATCATTTTCATCGGCAACGGCTTCCCCAACAAGGATATCACGACCCTGCTTTCCGGCGTGGGCGGCAACACCACTGCCATTCTGCCGAACCCAATGGATGGCGGCGGCAATTTCTATACTGCCGACGAGTGGGCGCGCTTCTTGTATCTGACCGATGTCAGCTCGACCAGCGGCCAGCAGAACGTGGTCACCTATACCGTCGATGTCTACGGCCCCAGCGCGGGACCCACGCATCCCAAGCAAGCCCAGTACCTCGCCAATATGGCGAAAGTGGGCGGCGGCAAGTATTTCAGCGCGCAAAACAGCGCCGCTGTGATCAGCTCTCTGGAAAAGGCATTCGCTGAAATCCAGGGCGTTAATGACACGTTCGCCTCGGCCAGTCTGCCGGTCAATACCACCAACCGGGCTCAGGACAGAAACCAAGTATTCATTCCGATGTTCCGCCCCGATTCCAACGCCGCGCCGCGCTGGATGGGCAACCTGAAGCAGTATCAATTGATCAATTCAGGCGGGAGCATTGAACTCGGCGATTCCGCGGGCGCTTTGGCGGTGAGTACATTGACAGGCTTTCCAACGGATTGCGCCACCAGTTTCTGGACAACGGATTCCGGCACGTATTGGAGTAATGTGCCGGTAAACCCGTCTCCCATAGGAAAATGTCCTTCTGGTTCGACCAGTTTCAGCCCGTATTCCGATGCGCCGGACGGCCCGTTCGTGGAAAAAGGTGGCGTCGCCGAAGTGATTCGCAAGGGCAATAACCCGCCCGCAACGAATACGACGCCAACCTGGGCGGTAAACCGAACTATTTACACGCAATCCGGCGTCTCCCTGACGGCGTTCAATACGACCTCTTCAGGACTTTCCCCATCGGTGGTCAATTTCGTTTCCGGCCAGGATGTCAACGATGAAAACAGCAACGGCAATACGACGGAAAGCCGCCCGTCGCTGCACGGCGACGCCATTCATTCCCGTCCGCTGCCGATCGACTACGGCGGCACGACCGGCGTCACGGTCTATTACGGCTCCAACGACGGCACTTTCCGGGCGGTTGATTCCACGACCGGTAGAGAGCGCTGGGCATTCATCGCGCCTGAGTTTTTCACCGGCTCGTCGCTCTCGCGCCTGATGACCAATTCTCCGCAAATCGTCAATTACTTTCCAGGCGCCTCGGCAGCGTTGGTCATTCCGACGCCTTTGCCCAAGGATTACTTTTTCGACGGCTCCACCGGCGTTTATCAAAACGCCAACAATTCCAGCCTCTGGATCTATCCGACCATGCGCCGCGGCGGCAGGATGATCTATGCGCTGGACGTCACCAATCCCGCTTCCCCGGCCTTCAAGTGGAAGGCCGGCTGCCCGAATCTGAGCAACGATACCGGATGCACAGCCAATATGAGCGGTATCGGGCAGACTTGGTCGATGCCGGTCGTCGCTCCGACCGCTTTGGGATACACCGGGCCGATTGTGATCGTCGGAGGCGGCTACGACACCTGCGAGGATGCCAATAGCGCGACGCCGTCCTGCGCCAGTCCCAAGGGCGCGAGCGTGTATGTGCTCGACGCGAATACCGGGGCGATCATCAAATCATTCAGCACCACTAGAAGCGTGGCCGCCGATGTGGCCTTGGTCGCGGTGACCACCGCCGGCGTGGTCGATCATGCTTATGCGGTTGATATCGGCGGCAACATCTATCGCATCGACTTCGCCTCGCAAGTCAGCAACTGGACCATGAACCGGGTTGCCTACACCAATGGCGCGGGACGAAAATTCTTTTTCCCGCCGGGGGTACTGCCGGCGCCAGGCGGAAAGGTGTATGTGGCCCTAGGCTCGGGCGACCGCGAGCATCCATTGCAGAGCCAATACCCGTATGGCAACGTCACCAATCGCTTTTACGTGTATTTGGACGATCTGGCCGCAACGACAGCCAATAACCTCGACAGCACGACGCTCACTACCGATTTCACCAGCAGCACGACGTGCGGTGCCGCCGGCATTTTGCCCACCTCAACGCTGAAAGGTTGGTTCATGAATCTGAATCAAAACGGAACAGGAGAGCAAACCGTCACCTCCGCCGTCATCGCCGCCGGCATGGTCACGTTCAGCACCAATCGCCCGGTGCCCGCCGCAGCGGGCACGTGTTCCACGACCCTGGGCGAGGCGCGAGGCTACTGGGTCAATCTGTTCAACGGCTCTGGCGGCATCGGCGTAGTCGGCGCGTGCGGCGGAACCCGGTCGTCGATCTTCGTCGGCGGTGGCTTGCCGCCTTCCCCGGTGCTGGGCACGGTGCCGATCAACGGCGTGTCGACGACGGTGGTTATCGGTGCGGCCAATCGCTCGGGCGGAGTGAGCACGCCGATTTCGCCGCAGCAGATCAACCCGGTGATTACCATGAAACGTAAAACCGTCTACTGGAAATCTTCCGGAGAAAACTGAGCTATGATCGAAAGTTGTGTATGAGTTGAATTGAGAGGCGGCGTATGGTTCTGTCGCAAAGTTTAAGACCAGCCGAGCGGAATCCGCTGTTGTGAATTTGTTTAAGTCGCCAAGGAATAGAACTGCTGTGCTGGACGTGATTGTCCAGCGCCCTTCAATTGACCTTTGCGGATCATGTGCATCAGTTCAATCCCAGCCAGCGTGATCGCCGCCGACCAGAACGATTTGAATCCGAGCAGCGGTCGCGTCTTACGTTTGATCGCCCGGTGGTCTTGCTCGACAATGTTATTGAGATACTTGGCCTGCCGCAGTCCGATGCCAGTTTCATGGGCGTTGTTGTAATCTTCAATCCCGGCGGTGTTGGCACCACTCTTGTCGATAGTGATCTTGTCCGGCAACCCCGACTGATCGATCGCTTTGCAAAGAAAGCGTAAGGCCGCTTTACGATCGCGTTTGGCGGTGAGCAGGAAGTCAACGGTGTGACCGGCTTTGTCGACGGCCCGATACAGATACTTCCATTGGCCTTTGACCCGGATATACGTTTCATCCAGGCGCCAGCTTGTGCCCACCGAACGCTTGCGTTGGCGGAAGGCCTTGTCCAAGGCGGGCGTGTATTTAAGCACCCAGCGATTGAGACTGGAATGATCCACCTCAACACCGCGCTCCTGCATCATTTCTTCTAATTGCCGGTAGCTGATGGGATACGCCACATACCAACGCACACCCCAAAGGATGATGTCCCGCTCAAACTGGCTGCCCTTGAAATCCATGATCGTTGCTTTATTATTAGAGGAATTCTGGCGAGCATACCAACTCCCGCTCAAATCGCAAACTTTGCGACAGAAC
>JAYUFH010000184.1:0-1987 GCA_043738765.1 Pseudomonadota bacterium
ACCAGCAACGTCGGCCAGATTCAGCTCGCTGATCTGCTGGGCAACGGCACCGCCTGTCTGGTCTGGTCATCCGACCTGCCCGGCGACGCCCGCCGCCCGCTGCGCTACCTCGACCTGATGGGCGGCAGCAAACCGCACTTGATGGTCGAGATGCGCAACAACCTTGGCGCGGTGACCACCGTTGACTACGCCGCATCGACCAGGTTCTATCTGCAAGACAAGGCGGCCGGCAGGCCCTGGGTTACGAAGCTGCCGTTTCCCGTGCATTGCGTCGAAAAAGTCACCGTGCGCGACAAGTGGCGTGGCACCGCGTTCAGCAGCACCTACAGCTACCACCATGGCTACTTCGATGGCATCGAGCGTGAGTTTCGCGGCTTCGGGCGGGTGGAGCAGATCGATGTGGAAAGTTATGGCAAGTTCCAGCAGGGAAACGTCGCCAGCCCCTACATTACCGACAACTACGACCTCTATCAGCCACCCATCAAGACCACCACCTGGTATCACACCGGTGCGGCCTTCGAACGCGATCGCATTCTTTCGGCGTTCAGGCACGAGTATTTCACCGTGCCGGGTTTTAGCGAACACCCGCTACCCGAGCCGACATTGACCCCGGGTGATCTATCCCCCGAGGAGTGGCGCGAAGCCATGCGCGCCTGCAAGGGCATGGTGCTACGCCAGGAAGTATTCGAACTGGATGTTGACGCGATTGCACAAGGCAAACACTCGCCTGTGCGCCTCTATTCCACCGCCTATCACAACAGCAACATCAAGCGCCTGCAACCACAGGGCGGCAATCGCCACGCCGTGTTTGTGGTTACCGAGAGCGAGGCGATCACCTATCACTACGAACTGGATTTGCGCTCACCGGCAGCAAGCCCGGACCCACGCATCGCGCATACGTTGAACCTGAGAATTGACGATCACGGAAACATCCTTGAATCTGTCGCGGCGGTATATCCCCGCTTTGGCAGCAATACGGATACGTCTCTGACCGTTGCGCAGCGGGCTCTCATTAATCAGGTACAGAGCGAACGCCACCTGGCCCTCAATTGCACACGCTTCACGGCGGATATTGATGATCCGGACACCTATCGTCTGCGCATGCCTTGCCAAACTCAGACTTGGGAAGTGACGGGTATACAACCAACAGGCACGTACTTCACACTCGCGGAGTTGAAGGGAAGAAACCTGTCAAGTAACAGCATTGGTGAAATTTCATACCATCAATGGCCGGATGGCACGCCACAAAAGCGCCTGGTCGAATGTGCTCGCACCCTGTTCTTTGCGGACGACTTAATTGATCACCGGCCATTTGGTCAGCATGGCCCGCTTGGCTTGCCTTACGAAAGTTACAAGCTGGCGCTCACCCAAAATTTGATAAACAGTGTGTATGTTGATGCGGCGCGTGGAAGCACAGCCTTGTCGGCGCTGAATAAACGAATCAACAACTATCCGGTCAGCGGCTATTACAAGGGCGATGCCTTGTTTGCGGGTCATGCGATCACGCCCGAACCCCTTGAGGATCAGTATTGGCTCGCATCCGGCAGAGCAGGTTTTGAGAATGATGCCGCCCAACACTTTTACCTGCCCGAGCGTTACACCGACCCGTTCGGTAACCTCACCACGCTGAAATACGATCCGCGCGATCTCTTTATTCAATCCAGTACCGATGCCATGGGCAATACCAGTGGAATGGCAATCGTTCCACCCGTCACCGGCAAGCCGCGTTTCGACTACCGCGTGCTCGCGCCCATCGAAATGGAGGATGCCAACGGCAACCACACCGAAGTGGTTTTCGACATCCTCGGCATGGTGGTGGCCTCGGCGGTGAAAGGCAAAGGAAGCGAGGCTGATGATCTCATCGGTTTCAATGATGGTTTAGCCAATCCAGTATTAGCCAATCCACCGGTCGTCGATGTGCAGACGTTTTGTACCGACAGCGTCATGAATGTGCAGCAGGCCAGAGACTGGCTCGGCCATGCGACGG
>JAYUFH010000185.1:0-1986 GCA_043738765.1 Pseudomonadota bacterium
TCCGAAACAGCGACTCAGAAAACGGATTGTCGTTGCTGACCGATGGGCGACTGAATGAGGGCATGACGCCCAGCCGCTGCATGGTGGCCAGCATGGTCGCGCCTTTCATCGCCCCTCCGTTGTCCGCATGCACGGACACCTGATGCGGCTCGATGCCCTCCTCACGGCAAATCCTGTCGAGTAACCGCGAGGATGTTCCATGGATTCCTCGGCATGGACTTCCGCGCCCACGGCCTTGCGCGAGAAGACATCCAAGAATAGATACAAATAAAAATGCTGCCCCCGAATCTGACTCAGTAAATACGTGATGTCCCAACTGAACAGGGTCCGCGGTGCCGTGACCTCGTACGCGCGGGGCCTGGCCCTGTGCGAGGGCGTGGCCCGACCACGGTGCGCCAGCAGGTGTTCCGTCTTCAGCACGCGGTAAAAGGACGACTCTGACGCAAGATATTCTCCTCGGTCCGCCAGACGGGGGACCATCTGATGCGGGCTCGTATTGCAAAACTCAGGACGTGCCGCCATCGCCACCATCTGGTCACGTTCACTCTGTGACAGCTTGTTCCGTGGAGCCGTGCGCGGCCCCCGGCGACCATCCTCGGCCGTCTGTGGGCGCTGCCACCGTTGCAGTGTGCGCTCATCAATCCCGACTATCTCGCACGCCGTGTGCTGACGCGACCCCTGCGCGACGGCCTCAGCCACTAGCGCCAGCATCGCTCTCCGATCCGACACGGTCACTTTGCGACCTCGTGCTCGGGTCTGAGCTCGAAGCGAAGCCACGCTGTACTTCAATGCGATTCGTGCCCTGCGACGCGAGACACGTGCGCAAACTTGGCCTGGGCATAGTGTTGACATTTTAGTTCCGAACTCGGCTTCACGATCTGAACGAACGCGATTGAACCGTCTACGGACCTATGCTACGGTTCACTGTGTTTCGGGTGCCTGACACAGGAGCCTCCCTTCATGGCAAGCGGTTTTATGACGATTCCGGATTGGTTTTCTTTTGAGAACCAGGGCGCTGGAGTCGCTCTGGCAGACCTGACCGGCGCCGGTGCGCGCGACCTCATCGTGCTGATGGTCGATAACCCGCCTGGTCAAAACCGGGGCCTGTACCGGGTCGGGAAAAACCTCGCCGCAGATGGGACAGCAACGGGTGGATGGACCGCTTGGATGGAGATACCTGATTGGTTCCCCTTTGAGAACCAAGGCGGCGGCGTGGCCGTAGCCGATCTCGACGGCGACGGTCGTCCCGAGCTGATCGTCTTCATGATCGACAAGCCGCTGGGGCAGAACCAGGGCTACTACCGCGTTGGCCGCAAGCTCGATGCGAACGGTGCCGTTACCGGCGGCTGGGGCGATTGGACGCCGATCCCTGACTGGTTCTCTTTCGAGAATCAAGACGGTGGCGTGGCCGTAGCCGATCTTGACGGCGACGGTCGTCCCGAGCTGATCGTCTTCATGATCGACAACCCGCCGGGGCAGAATCAGGGCAAATACCGCGTTGGCCGCAAGCTCGACGCCGCGGGCGCCGTTACGGGCGGCTGGACCCCTTGGCAGGATGTGCCGGACTGGTTCTCTTTCGAGAATCAAGCCGGAAGCATTGCGGTCGCCGACTTGGGGACGGGGACTCCCGACATCATCGTGTTTCAGGTCGACAACCCACCTGGAATCAATCAAGGCTTCTACAAGGTTGGAAAAAAGCTCGACGCGGATGGTCACGTTCAAGGCGGGTGGGGTTTCTGGACCGTTCTCCCGGGTTTGTTCTCTGCAGAGAACGCGGGCGGCGGCGTCGCCGTCATGGTAGTCGACGGCAAGCACGAATTGATCACGATGCTCATCGACAACCCGGGCGGCCAGAACGTGGGTCTCTACCGGTTGCTCGACCTCGACCCCGACCCACCGAAAACCGGCATCTGGGACGACGCTCCGTTCACCTCAGAAGTGCTGGCGGTGCATGCCGCGGTGCTTCATACCGGCAAGGTGATGTTT
>JAYUFH010000186.1:0-5254 GCA_043738765.1 Pseudomonadota bacterium
TGGTGATGATCCCCCTGGCTTGGATCAGTGCTTATCTCTTGCGCTTCAACCTCGACGACATCCCGGCGCACTATTGGCACCAGGCCCTGCTGATGCTGCCCCTTGTGCTGTTGGTGCAGGGTGGCATGTTCTGGTACTTCGGTTTGTATCGGGGCGTTTGGCGCTTTGCTTCGGTGCCCGACCTGATGCGTATTTTCAAAGCGGTAGTGGCCGGTGTGGTGGTTTCGGCGGTGGCAATTTTCTTTCTGACACGCTTGCAAGGGGTGCCACGCTCGGTTTTTCTGTTCGATGCCCTGTTGCTGATCATGTTACTGGGTGGCCCCAGGTTTGCCTACCGTTGGCTGAAGGACCACCGTCTCTATGGCCAGGAAGGGAAAAATATTTTAATTGTGGGGGCAGGCCAGGCGGGTGAGATGCTGGTGCGTGATTTGTTGCGCGATCCCCTGCATAGCTACCGACCCACGGTTTTTGTCGACGATGCACCGGCGAAACACGGCAAGGACATCCATGGCGTGCGCGTGGTTTCCGCCTGCGACGCCATCCCCGAACTTGTCCGTGATTTGGATGTACAACTGATACTAATCGCCCTGCCATCCGCCAGTTCGCCGCAGATGCAGCGTATCGTCGGGTTGTGTGAAACGACCCGTGTGCCTTTTCGTATTTTGCCGCGTATGCAGGACCTCATGTCCGGTCAGGTAGGACTGCGGGAATTTCGCGAAGTCAAGATCGATGACCTGCTGGGACGCGAGGCCGTGTCCCTCGATTGGAAGTCAATTACCAGCGAGGTGCGCGGGAAGAGCATCCTGGTCAGCGGTGGCGGCGGATCCATCGGTTCCGAGCTTTGCCGCCAGATTCTGCGGCTCGAGCCCGCGCGGCTGATCATCCTCGAGCAGGGTGAGTTCAATCTCTACGCCATCGAGCTTGAGTTGCGTCGGGAGTTTCCCGGCATTGATCTTGTGGCTATCCTAGGCAGTGTCGCCGATCACGTTGCGGTGGAGAATTGCCTCAGCACCTATCGGCCGGAGATGATCTTCCATGCAGCGGCCTACAAGCATGTACCGATGCTGGAGAACCAGGCACGGGCGGCGGTCATGAACAATGTACTCGGCACACGGGTACTGGCAGCGATGGCCGACAAGTATCAATGCAAGTCATTTGTCATGATCTCCACCGACAAGGCCGTCAACCCGGGCAATATCATGGGCACCACCAAACGCATGGCGGAGATATTCTGTCAGAATCTGAACGCCCGATCCGGCACGCGCTTTATCACTGTCCGCTTCGGTAATGTCTTGGGCTCGGCCGGCAGTGTGATACCGCTGTTCCAGAAACAAATTACAGCCGGCGGTCCCGTTACGGTGACGCATCCGGATATCACCCGGTATTTCATGACAATACCCGAAGCCGCGCAACTGATCCTCCAGGCCAGCGTGCTTGGCGCAGGCGGTGAGATCTTCGTGCTGGACATGGGTGAGCCGGTGAAAATCTCTTACCTGGCCGAGCAATTAATATTGCTATCGGGAAAAAGACCGGGTGAGGATATCTCGATTGTTTACACCGGACTGCGGCCGGGGGAAAAGTTATACGAAGAATTGTTTCATCCTGCGGAGAAACTGACGGAAACGCGTCATCCAAAGATTTTACTGGCACAAAGCCGCCAGGTTGACCTGGATGCCCTGCAGGCAGCCCTCGACGAGCTGGAGACGGCCTGCCAGGCGAACGACGATGAACTCATACGCAAAACACTACACCGGCTCGTGCCGGAACATGCAGAGCAAGTGGCCAAGGCGGCGGTCATATTGCCGTGGAAAAATCAGACAGTTCAATGAGAAAACGAAATACCTGCCTCTGCGCGAATGGATCTGCCGCACTGGCATACCACTCTATCGTCATGCAAACCCTGGAACTTAAATTGCAATGAAACTGACTATCGTAGGAACCGGCTATGTCGGCCTCGTGACCGGCGCATGTTTTGCCGAGATGGGCTATACCGTCACCTGTGTCGATGTCGATACCGGTAAGATTGACCGCCTCAAACAAGGCAAGTTGCCGATCTACGAACCAGGACTCGATGCCATCGTACTTGGCAACTACAAGAGCGGACGGCTGCGCTTTACCAGCTCTCTACAGGAAGCGGCTGTCGATTCGTCAATATTTTTTATTGCTGTTGGCACTCCGCCCGGGGAAGACGGTTCCGCCGATTTGCAATATGTCCTGAACGTGGCGCGCGAGATCGGTCAATACATGTCGGAGTACACCATTGTCGTTGACAAGTCGACCGTGCCAGTAGGTACGGCGGATAAAGTGGCGGTGGCGATAAACACGGTTCTGGAAAAGCGCGGCGCGCGCATACCGTTCGATGTGGTGAGTAATCCCGAATTCCTTAAGGAAGGTGCAGCGGTGGACGACTTCATGCGCCCTGACCGCATCATAGTCGGCTGTGCCAGCGATCAGGCACGGGATATCATGCGTGAGCTCTATGCACCGTTCAATCGTAGCCGCGAACGCACCCTGTTTATGGGCGTGCGCGAGGCGGAGATGACCAAGTATGCCGCCAATGCCATGCTTGCCACCAAGATTTCGTTCGTCAACGAGATTGCCAATCTGTGCGATCGCCTCGGCGTGGATGTGGAAAGTGTGCGTCATGGCATCGGCTCCGATACACGTATCGGACATGCCTTTATCTATCCCGGTTGCGGTTATGGCGGCTCGTGTTTCCCCAAAGACGTCAAGGCGCTCATCCACATGGCGGAGGAGAACCAATTCGAGCCGACGTTGCTGAATGCCGTCGAGGCGCGCAACGAAGACCAGAAACATCTTTTGTTCCGCAAGATTACGCAGCGTTTCGGCTCGGATCTGCGTGGGCATGTGTTTGCTGTTTGGGGTCTGTCATTCAAGCCCGGTACTGACGATATGCGTGAAGCGCCCTCCCTGGTTCTGTTGCTGGAATTAATCGCTGCCGGCGCCAACGTCAGCGCCTATGACCCAGTGGCAATGGAGAGCGCAATGCGCGAAATGCCAGCGGAATGGCTTAAGTCTGGCCGGGTAAAATTGGTGGACGAACAATACAAGGCGCTTGACGGAGCCGACGCCCTGGTGCTGGTCACCGAGTGGAAACCTTTCCGGCATCCGGATTTTAGCCGTATCAAATCCCTGATGAAAACTCCGGTCGTGTTCGACGGGCGCAACCAGTATGATCGTGATCTCCTGCGTGAATCCGGCTTTGAGTATGTTGGAATAGGGCGTTGAGAAACATCTAAAACACAAAAAATATCGAGAGGAAGAGATGAATAAAATAACCAAGGCTGTTTTTCCTGTCGCCGGCATGGGCACGCGCTTCCTGCCAGCGACCAAGGCGAGTCCAAAGGAAATGCTGCCCGTCGTCGATAAACCGCTGATCCAGTACGCCGTGGATGAGGCGGTTGCCGCCGGTATCACCGACCTTATATTCATCACCGGCCGGAACAAGCGGGCTATCGAGGACCACTTTGACAAGGCCTACGAACTCGAGACTGAATTGCACGCGCGCGGCCGCGAGAAACTTCTCGCGATACTGCACAACATACTGCCGTCTAATATCAACTGTATTTATCTGCGCCAGTCTGAAGCGCTGGGTCTCGGGCATGCCGTATTGTGTGCCAGGCCGGTGGTAGGCAGCGATCCGTTTGCGGTTATTCTCGCCGATGACCTGATCAGTTCTGAAGTGCCGGCGATGAAACAGATGACGGATCTTTACCAGCACTACAATAATTCATTGATCGGGGTGCAGCAGGTAGCCCCGGAAGAAACCTCGCGCTATGGCATCGTCAAGGTGCGTGCCTGGGAGCAAGGCATCCATAAAATGGATGGCATGGTCGAAAAGCCAAAACCCGAGGATGCACCCTCCAATCTGGGCGTTGTTGGTCGCTATATTCTTACTCCACGGATATTCGAACATCTGGAGAAAGTTAAGACGGGTGCGGGTGGCGAGATACAGCTCACCGATGGCATAGCCAGTCTGCTTACAAAAGAGCAGGTACTGGCCTACGAATTCTCCGGTAAGCGTTACGATTGCGGCGATAAGCTCGGTTATCTTCAGGCGACGGTGGAGTATGCCCTGCGGCACCCGGAGCTCTCGGGTAAATTCCGCGAATATCTGAAAGCGTTGAAGTATTGAGTTCATATGCTGTGATGGCGCCGACGGCCTTCTGCTAGTAGAGCATAGGGTGGACATCGCCCACCAGACGCGGCTTCGACGATGCACCGATGGTGGGCGATGTCCACCCTACGAAATACCGGACCGCCTTCACGCCGATATCGCTGGTGTCGCATAGACGCGTTGTGGCAATCTCACCGAGGCATCGATATACTGAGCATGCGAGATAGCGGGGGCAGGTAGTTGATGCAGGCCCTGGGTATAGAATAAATACGGAGCCTATCCTGAATGCGCAATAAATTGATGATAGTGATGGTCAACACCGACCCCTCCAACGGCGCTGAGCTGGGCGCACCCTTTTTTCAGGCCACCGTGGCGGCGGCGATGGAGTATGAGGTGGAGGTGATACTGACCGCCCGTGCCGGTGAGCTGGCGGTCAAGGGAGTCGCCGATAAATTGTATGTGCAGGAAGGCAGCCCGAAGAGTGTCTACGATTTTATCAAGGATGCGCATGAGGCGGGGGTGCGGTTCAAGGTTTGCACCCCGACCCTCGAGTTGTGGGGCAAGGATCTGATACCGGAGATCGAGGAAACCGTCGGCGGCGCCTATGTCATCAGCGAAGCCATGGACGAAAACACCGTCACCTTCACCTACTGATCGTCGAATGGATAGCACTGGTTTGGAGCCTGTCACCGCGCAGCAGGCCTGGAAGGTCCTCGAGCAGGCCGACCGCCTGTATACCGGATCGCAGATTGAAGTCGCTTTGGAAGGCATGGCGCACGCCATTACCCAGCAGCTCGCCGATCGTGAGCTGCTGCTGGTGTGCCTCATGAACGGGGGGTTGGTGCCCTTCGGTAAGCTGCTGCCGATGTTGCCGTTTCCCCTGCAGATTGATTACATACACGCGACGCGCTACGGCAACCGTCTGCACGGTACCGATCTGCGGTGGATGGCCGGACCTTACCTGCCGCCTCAGGGACGCAGTATCTTGCTGGTCGACGACATACTCGATGAAGGTGCAACCCTGGCGGCGATCGAGGATTATTATCTCAAGCAGGGCGCACGCGAGGTCTTCAAGGCAGTCATGGTCAAAAAGGAGCGTCCACGTTCCCTGAGTAT
>JAYUFH010000187.1:0-13975 GCA_043738765.1 Pseudomonadota bacterium
GAAGAAAAAACATTCGTACTCGCTCTGCAACCGCAGCCAGTTGCGCAACACACCGTGGTAGTGGCCGAGGTGCAGGCGCCCGGTGGGGCGCATGCCGGATAGCACGCGCTGGGTTTGGGCGGAGAGTATGGAATTCATCGGCGGCTACAGACCCACGACCGTCTTCACCATCCACGCGACCACATCCGCCACGGGGCCGATGACCCTCCACAGGATGCCGGTGTACATCAGAGCGATGAGGATAAAAAATCCATAGGGTTCGATCTGGCTGAGACGCCAGGCCCAAGGTCCGGGCAACAGGCCGACGGCGACCCGGCCACCATCCAGCGGAGGCAGGGGCAGGAGATTGAACACCATCAACAACACATTGGCCAAGATACCCGCCAGACCCATTAACCACATGGGTTGACTCACCGCGGCGGCAGTCAACGGCAGCAAGGAGCCGATTTTCGCTACCAACCCCCACAGTACGGCCATCAGCAGATTGGCCGCCGGACCGGCAGCTGCCACCAGGGCCATGTCGCGCTTGGGTCGCCGCAGATTCTGCCAGGTGATGGGCACCGGCTTGGCCCAGCCAAAGATAAAACCGGTGCGCAGCAGCACCAGCGCCGCCGGCACCAGCAACGTGCCGATGGGGTCGATATGTTTTATCGGATTCAAGGTCAACCGCCCCAGCCGTTCCGCCGTGGGATCACCCAACTGTTTGGCCGCCCAGCCATGGGCCACCTCGTGCACGATGATGGCAAACAGGACGGGTATGACCAGGATGGAAATGAGTTGTGGCTCGGACAGCCGGCTGAGTATGCTAAATATTTGTTCCAACATCGGCGGAGTATATCAGGCCATCCCGGCTGCGGTCATGTCCGGGACCCCGTGGGGCATAATTCTCGCGTTATAACACCGGCGCATCATTCCGGCGCGCCGCCAAAGGGCGAGGGATCGCCTTTTCCGGCGCGCACCACCGTCGTCAGGCCGTCCTCCAGCGCCACCACCGTCGTGGGCTCCCAGCCACAGTTGCCGCCCTCTATTATAAGGTCTACCTGATGCTCCAGGCGGTCGCGCACCTCGGAGACGTCCGCAACCGGTTGCTCCTCTCCAGGAAAGATCAGCGTGGAGCTCATGAGGGGCTCGCCCAGTTCGGTCAGCAGGGCCTGGGCGATGCGGTGGTCCGGCACCCGCAGGCCGATGGTTTTGCGTCGCGGGTGCTGCAGGCGACGCGGCACCTCGCGTGTCGCGGGGAGGATGAAGGTATAGGGACCGGGGGTGTTGGCGCGCAACAGGCGGTAGTCTGCATTGCCGACCCGCGCGTACAGCGCCACCTCCGCCAGGTCGCGGCACACCAGAGTGAAATTGTGCTTTTCATCCAGCATGCGCAAGCGCCGGATGCGCTCCATGGCGTCCTTGTCACCCAGGTGGCAGCCGAGGGCATAACTGGAATCCGTGGGATACACGATGACCCCACCGCGCTGCACGACCTCCACCGCCTGGCGTATGAGACGCGCCTGGGGATTGTCCGGGTGAATGACGAGGCATAGGGTCATGATGGGTGGGTCTATCGTTTAAGGAGTGAATGGGCAGGTCGCGGGTTCGCGCCAACGGTAACCGCTGTATTGGTAGGGTGGGCAACACCCACCAGACGCAACATCGGTTGTCGCGCACGGTGGGCGATTCACTGGAAAATGCTCCTGCGTTTGCCCCAAGGGGCCTGGCGCCAGTACTCCCGTCATCTCGGCGCCTGTTCCCGACAGCGCTCTACCTCGCCCATCCATGGGCTCGCCTGGCGGTCGCTTACCCTACTCTGGTTAGAAAAATACCCTGGGGTGAATTAACCCTCTTACCGGCTCATGGCGGCAAGGGGAGCCAAAACAGATCGTCATGTCGCGCAACACGCGGCCAACGCCACGGCCGTCCTCGACACCGTGTTATCCGGTTTCCAGTCACGCCACACGGGGATGCACTGCTCCGGCAAAGGCGCCAACCGCCCGAGATCGGTCCAATGGGATTCCGGGCCATGATAATCCGAACCGCAGGAGGACAGCAGCCCATATTTTGTCGCGATGGCGGCAAAGCGAAAACTGTCGTCGCGGCTATGGCTGCCGGAGGCGACCTCAATGGCCTCCCCGCCGACCTCCTTGAATTGCGTTAGGAGCTGATCCAGGCGCGTGGTATTCAGCTTGTAACGCGCCGGGTGGGCGATCACTGCCTGCCCACCGGCGTCGCGGATCCAGCTGACCGCCTGCTCCAGGGACGCCCACTCCCCCGGCACATAGCCGGGTTTGCCGGGGGTCAGGTACCTCTTGAACACCGAGCGCACGTCCTTGGCATGCCCCCGGGACACAAGAAAATGGGCAAAATGCGTGCGGCTGATAAGGTTGTGCCGGACCAGGGCCTTGGCACCCTCGTAGGCCCCGGCCACGCCTTTTTTTGCCAGGCGCCGGCCGATTTCCTCGGCACGCCAGACGCGGAATTCACGCAGCGTCTTCAATCCATTCTGCAAGGTGAGCACGTGCCGGTCCACCCCCAGGCCAACGATGTGCAAGGTTTGACTGCCCCAGGTCACCGACACCTCGACGCCGGGAATCAGGGTCAACCCGACCTCGGCGGCGGCCAGTTCCGCCTCGGCGATGCCATCGGTGACGTCATGGTCCGTGAGGGCCAACACCTCTACGCCGTTGGCCTGGGCGCGCAACACCAGGTCCGTCGGCGACAGCGTGCCGTCGGAATAATAGGTGTGGGAGTGCAAATCATAGTGGGGCATGGTTACGCAATTCCTTGATTTCTGGGTTACTCTATTCACTGTAAGGGCCACTGTACGAGCATGGCGATGCGCTATTTATCATTACCTGCCTTAAAACAGAGTATCATGATAAAGAACCAAATTGACCCCGGAATACGCCGCTTCATGACGAACCAGCCACCCCTGTCCGAGGCCGTCACCCGTTTCAAGCAGGCCGCGGAAGAAATACTGACCACCTACGAGGCGCGCAAGCCCCAACGCAGCGTGCAAGTCACGCCTGCACAAATCATTGATGCGGTTGAGCAATTCCTGAGCATCACGGTTCGCACCGACCGCCAGGAGGGCGAAACCGGCCCCCTGGCCACGGACGATGTGGACCAGCTGGCGGATTATGGACTGAGCCTGCTCATGGACTTAAGCGAATGGGCCAAGCTGCTGAGCTGCCAGAACGCCTATGCCGAGCTGCAGAAAGTCAGTCTCGCGGCCACCGACTGGGTCATCCGCCACCAAGGCCAGATCCGCGCCCTGGAACCGGTGGTCAATGCCTTTGCCGAGGTGGCCAATGAGCTGCGCGAACCTGGCGAGCTGGAACGCATGGCCCAATTCATGGGCCGGGTGTTGAGCGTCACGGCCGACTTTATCCAGCAGGATCTGGAAAAAAACAATCCGGGACGTCCCTGGCGCGTCCTGCACCTTAATCGCGGCATTGTCGCCACGCGCTCACACAATGTCGCGCTCATGCAGCAGGTGTTCGACGACCTGGTGCTGGCGGTGCCGGAGGATGCCCCGGGATTCTTCCGTGAGGGCATGGAACAGATGGAGGCCCTGGACTATCCGCCGGAAGTGCGCGAGGTCATGAGCCGCTACTACACGGCAGTAACGCGTCCCACCATGCACTGAGGGTCGGCATTGCCCTCGGCGGTGCTAAATGCGAGAATATTTTTCATATTCAGTTGCCACGGACCGATGAAACCCCTTTGAAACTCCTTTTCGATTTCTTCCCGCTGCTGTTGTTCTTCGCCGCCTTCAAGTTGGCGGGCATCTATGTGGCGACCGCCGTGGCGATCGCCGCCTCCTTCCTGCAGGTGGGCGGCTACTGGTGGAAAAACCGCCGCTTCGAAACCCTCCATCTCATCACCCTGGCGGTGATCGCGGTATTCGGCGGTCTGACCCTGATCCTGCACAACGACACCTTCATCAAGTGGAAACCGACCATCCTCTACTGGATCTTTGCCACACTGGTCCTCGGCAGCCAGTTTATCGGCGGCAAAACCGCCATGGAACGCGTGCTGGGCGGTCAACTGCCGTTACCCACCGTGGCATGGAGCCGGTTCAACCTCAACTGGGGGTTTTTCTTTCTTACCATGGGCGCGTTAAATGTGTACGTCGCCTTCTACTTCGGGCTCGATCACGACGCCGCCTGGCGCCAGGAGATGTGGGTAAACTTCAAGGTATTCGGCTCCCTCGGCCTCACCTTTCTGTTTACCCTTGCGCACGTACCCTTCCTGTCCAAGTATCTCGACACGGAAACCGGCAAGGACATCTCCTGATGTACTACGCCATCAGCGGCCGAGACGTCACGGACAGTCTTGCGCGCCGCCAATCCGCGCGACCCGCACACCTCCAGCGACTGGAGCTGCTCAAAAACCAGGGACGCCTGCTGCTCGCCGGCCCCTACCCGGCCATCGATGCCGAAGACCCGGGTGATGCGGGCTACAGCGGCAGCCTGATCGTCGCCGAGTTCGAGTCCCTGGGCGCGGCCCGCGTCTGGGCCGACGCTGACCCGTACGTCGCCGCCGGCGTCTACGCCGAGGTCAGCGTCCAACCGTTTCGCAAGGTGCTGCCATGAATGCGCGTGTTGCCATGATCGAGGAACGCCTGCGCAGCGCCTTCGCCCCCCTCAGCCTCGACGTGGTGGATGAGAGCGCGCAACACGCCGGACACGCCGGTGCCCAAAGCGGCGGAGGACATTACGCCCTGACCATCGTGGCCACACAGTTTGCCGGCCACAATCCGGTGCAGCGCCACCGCATGATCTACGATGCCCTGGGCGACGCCATGCGCAAAGAGATCCACGCCTTGAGCATCCGCGCCTATACGCCAGACGAATTATAATTCCAACAACCTGTCACCACCATTACACCGAGGACCCCCCATGAACTACACCCGCTCTCTGTTACCGATGCTGCTGGTCAGCCTCGGCCTCGCCATCACGGCCTGCGGCGGCAGCGGCACGGACAAAAGCAAGATACTGAGCACCGTCAATGGCGACGTGATCACGCAGAACGACTACGACGACTACCTCAAGTCACGCCAGACACAACAGGCACCGATCGCCGACAAGGAAAAGGAAAAGTCCGTGGTGATGGACGAAATGATCACCCGTGCACTACTTGTGCAGGATGCGCGCAAGCACAAACTTGACCAGGACCCGGAGACCTATTTTCAGATCAAACGTCAGACCGAGAACATCCTGGCGCGCGCCATGCTGAGACAGTACCTCAAGGATAACCCGATCTCCGATGAGGAAGTGAAGCAGCGCTATGAAAAGGAAGTGGAAAAGACCCACAAACTCGAATACCACGCGCGCCATATCCTGGTGAAAACCAAAGAAGAGGCCGACAACATCCTGAAGCAACTGCATGTGGCAAACTTCGCCGCCTTGGCCAAACAGAAATCCATCGACGTGCGTTCCGGCAAGGAAGGCGGTGACCTCGGCTGGTTCAACGAAGGCGCCATGGTGCCGGAATTTTTCAACGCGGTTACCCAGCTGAAGAAGGGTGAGATCACCAAGGAGCCGGTCAAGACCGAATTCGGCTGGCACATTATCAAACTCGAGGATACCCGTCCGTTCAAGGTCCCTGACTTCGACCAGGTCAAGGCCAATATACGCCAGCTGGTACAGCAGGAAAAAATCGATAACATGGTGAAAGACCTGAAGGCCAAGGCAAAAATCACCAACGCCGATTAATCATGCCGCCGGCACCGTATGCGGACCGTGTGTCCGTCTAGGGTGCCGGTGTTGCACCCACTGTCCCCCTGCGTCGCCGATCTGTGCAGCACCACAAACTCAGCCTCGGTGACGTATTTTTTCATTGTCGTTTGCCAATGACCACGCTATCCGCCATACGACCTCTGACGCTGTCCCTGAGCATGATGCTCATGCTGTTGCCGCAGGTCACTGTCGCAACAGATATGCTACCTGCAGTGAACGCAAAGCAGGTGGAGTTCTCTGCCCATCTGCACAACGGCGACCGCATCGGTAAAATCCGCGTCCTGGGGCTGCTGCAGCTACCGTCGTTCAGCGTGAATAATTTACGTTTCGCCGAGTTCTCGGATCTGGCCTGGGACGACGACAATGGGATACTGTATGCGGAGTCCGACCAGGGCGGACTGTTCTGGCTGCAGCCACTATTCACAAACTCCTATCTGACCGACGTAAAGCTGATCAAGGCGTTACCGCTGCGCGAGCTGGGCAACGGCAAGGCAGTGCGCTGGACGCGCACCGATGCCGAAGGTATGGACATCGTCAACGGGCGTAACGGCCGCAAAAACGACGCCGAACTCGTGATCAGCTTCGAGCGCGAGCAGCGCATCATGCGTTATCGCACCGATGGCACGGCCATCAGCCAGTATGCGCTGCCGAAACCCTTGGACGATATCAAAAATTACCACGGCGCCAACAAGGCGCTGGAAGCAGTGTGCATCGATCCGGGTCACGGAGTGCTCACCGCACCGGAACAGCCGCTGCATAACGAGCGCCCAGGCTATACGCGCATCTTCGACCTGAAGGGAAAATCCTGGTATTACCCGGTAACCAAGAACAGCGGCATCGTGGCTATGGAGTGTCTCGGTCACGGCGACATCCTGGTGCTGGAGCGCGACTACCTCTCGCTCATCGTCCACACCGTCATCACACTGAAGAAGATACACCTCCCGGCGGACTTGCCGGATGGCGCCACACTGTCGGCGGAAACCCTGGTGCGGCTGGATGACAGCAATGGACTGCGACTGGACAATTTCGAAGGACTCACGCACCATCATGGCAATCGTTACTTTATGATCAGCGACAACAACGATAATTTCCTGCAGCGCACGCTGTTGCTTTATTTTGAGATCGTCGGTGAAAAGTAACACGGGGATTATTCTATTCAAGGAATACAGCCGTTGCAGGGTGGGCATCACCCACCACACGGAACTTCGATAGGCTTCCGCTGGTGGGCGATGCACTGGAAACTGCTCCTGCGTTTCCAGTACTTCCGCCATCCCTGGCGGTCGCCCACCCTACGCCTGCAAGGTTTTAAGCAAATGCCATTCGGGACAGGAGCGCATTCAGAGGTGCTTTACGTTCATCCTGACTCCATGGGTCGGCGGAACGATTAGTTTCCGATCAAGGCAAAGAATTCTGCCTCACTCAACATACGAACACCCAGCCCCCGGGCCTTGTCCGCCTTGGAACCCGCATCCTCGCCGACAACCACATAATCCGTCTTCTTCGACACGCTACCCGCCACCTTGGCGCCCAATGCCGTCAGGATTTCCTTGGCCTCGTCGCGCGACATGCCGGTGAGCGTGCCTGTCAGCACGAAGGTCTTGCCGAAAAGGGCGGAATCCACAGTTTTTATTTCCACTCTGGGCCATCGCATGCCTGCACCCATTAGTTTCGCGATGACCTCACGATTGTGCACCTGCTGAAAAAACGTCTGGATGTCCTCGGCCATATTCGGTCCGATACCGGGCACGGTTTGCAGGGTTTCGGAATCGGCACCCATGATCGCATTGATCTCACCGAAATGTTGAGCCAGCGCCAGCGCCGTGGCCTCGCCCACTTGTGGTATGCCGAGGGCGTGAAGGAAGCGTGGTAGTGTCGTGTGCTTACTCTTCTCGATAGCGTCGAGCAGATTCTGCGCCGACTTGTCGCCCATGCGTTCGAGTTCCGCCAGCTGCCCCTTGCCGAGGCTGTAGATATCGGCGATGGAGGTCACGAGTTTTCTGTCCACCAGTTGCTGCACCAGCTTGTCGCCCAGGCCTTCGATGTCCATGGCGCGGCGGGAGGCGAAGTGCAATAGCGCGCCCATGCGTTGCGCCGGACAGTACAGGCCGCCCATGCAGCGATGCGCGGCCTCGTCCGGATGGCGGATCACCTCTGACCCGCACACCGGACAGTGACCGGGCATGCGCCAGGATTGCGCGCCCCGTGGGCGTTTTTCCATCACCACGCCGACCACTTCCGGGATCACATCGCCAGCGCGCCGCACGATCACGCTATCGCCGACGCGCACGTCCTTGCGCTCCACTTCGTCCTGGTTGTGCAGCGTGGCATGACTCACCACCACGCCACTTACCTGCACGGGTTTGAGTCTGGCCACCGGCGTGATCACGCCGGTGCGGCCCACGGACGGTAGGATGTCTTCCACCACTGTGACCTCCTCCTGCGCCGGTAGTTTGTGGGCGACGGCCCAGCGCGGTGCGCGCGCCGTGCTGCCCAGGCGTGAGCGCGCCGCCAGATCGTCGACCTTGTACACCACACCGTCGATCTCGAACGGCAGTTCCGGGCGCTGCGCGAGTATTGCCTGATAGTAATCGAGACAAGCCTCGATACTGTCAACCCGGCGGAACAGGTCGGTCACGCGGAAGCCCCATTCCTTGAAACGGGCGACCACCTGCGAGTAGAGCGGCGCCACCTCCTGCGACACCTCCCCCAACCCCCAGGGGAAAAAACGCAAGGGGCGTTCGGCGGTGATGCGCGGATCGAGCTGACGCAGGCTGCCGGCGGCGGCGTTACGCGGATTGGCGAAGACATTCTCGCCTTTAGCCAGTCTCTCGACATTGAGCCGCTCGAAATCGCGCACCGGGATGACGATCTCGCCGCGCACCTCCAACGCACTGGGCCAACCCTCTCCGTGCAGGCGCAGGGGTATGCTCTTGATGGTGCGCACATTGCCGGTGATGTCCTCGCCGGTCTGCCCGTCACCGCGCGTGCCGGCCTGGGCCAACACGCCATCCTCGTAGCGGAGACTCACCGAGGTGCCATCGAATTTCGGCTCGGCGGTATACGTCACCGCCTGCGCCGCACCCAGCCCTTTACGCACCCGCTGATCCCAATCGCGCGCCTCCTGCTCATCGAAGGCGTTGTCCATGGATGTCATAGGCAAGCGGTGTATTACCGCGCCGAACTCGGTCAGCGGCTGGGCCCCGACGCGTTGGGTGGGCGAATCGGCGGTAATCAGTTCAGGATGTGCGGTCTCCAGTGATTGCAGCTCACGCAGCAAACGGTCGTATTCGGCATCGGCGACGACAGGCGCATCGAGCACGTAATAGCGATAGTTGTGTTCGTTGATGTGTTCGCGCAGCTGTTGCATGCGCTTTTTAGCGTTATGCGGATCGTTCATAGGCGCATCGTAGCATGAAGAGAAATGGCGGTGTGCAGTCGGCCGAGCAGACACTCACGCCTGGCGTTCTGGATGAGCCGACCGACTATTTGACCCGGGCGGCAGGGCGCGCCCCACACCGTCCTGCTGCTGTGGCTACTTAAACATAGTGACATAGGTAGTGCCTGGTTGTGTAGGGTGGGCATCGCCCACCATCGGGGCCAACCGCAGCCATGTGTGGTGGGCGATGCCCACCCTACAACAACCACTGCCCCGGTTATGCGGCGTTACTTATGGCGTTATGTTTAGTATGCGAATTTCTGGTTCAACGCAAGAAAAACACCCAGGCCGTACGCGCTCTTAAAACAGCCGCATTGCCGTCTCGCTGCCGGGTATTATGCCGCTGCTTTGCATGTCCGCGGCAATACGTTCAATCTGCGTGCGTATCACCGCCAGGCCCTGCTCGGTGAGCAGGTGTTTTTCGTGATCCTGCATTTTTCCATCGAGCATTTCGCACATGGTCTTGGCGGTGGCGATCATGCGTTCGAATACCTGCACCGGCTGATAGGCGCACGGCACGCTCATGAACAAGGTAAGTCCTTGGGTCTTGAGTGTGTTCATGGTTTCGGGATTGAACTCGCCAGGAGCGAACAGGTTAGCCAGACTGAACTGATGACGGCAACCGAGCTGGTTGTCGTTTTTCATATGATAGATATTCATTTTTCCGAACTGCATGCCGAGTTTGGTGGCCACCTGATTGATCGCCCGTCCGCTGAATCCGTTCTTGCTGGTGGACACGATATCGACACTCGCCAGGACATCGTTCGCGCTGCAGAACGCGTCCAGGACCTTGGCACGCGTCAGCGCGTCCTCGATACTGGTTGAAAGCTTGGTGGGCCGTTGCAGATCATCGGCGAGTTTGAGGGAGATCTGTATAAAAGTATTAAGCTCCGACTCACCCACGGCACCACGGCTGTCCACTAGTTGCAGGGCGAGTGCAATGTCACCGTATTGCGCGTATTCGGTATCGGCGCCTAGGTCGGACCACAGCCCGGTCTTATAGCCGAGACCGTAGATGCAACGCGGCCTTTCCAGCAGGTATTCGTTTTGTTTGTAGATGCCGAGCGCGCGATTGCGCTTGATCGGTCCTTTTCCCGGCAAGGTAATAACAAAATCAATTTTTTCATCCGGCATGTTGCGACGGGTGTGGGCACTGGTCTCCACCTCGATCACCGGATCCACCAATCCGAGGCTGAGATTCAGCGGCATATGCGCGACATGCTCCAGGCTCTCCAACTCCTGATAAAGATAGTAGTCAGCGGATTGCTCCGTCGCGGGCCCCACCTCGGCGTCGGGACGGAGATACTTCTGGTCTGTCTCGCTTAAGGGTGCCGCGGGATTGAGATCGAGTCCGGAAAAATGCGCATTCGGTCGTCGCGCCAGGGCAACCTGTGTCGCTTCATCGGTGGGTTCGCCGGAGTTGCGCCGCCGGCGCAGGCCGAATATATCGAAGTTCGTTCGCCGTCCCCAATCGAAACGCAGCTTATCGTATGCGCTGAGGGCAACACCGCCGATGATTAATACACCTATCAGAAGCAAGGCGTATTGCAAGTCCATTAGTTAGCGTCCATCGTAGACCTTGGTTATTGGGCAACCATTTCCAGGGCACTCTCCACGTCCACCGCCACCAGTCTTGAAACCCCCGGCTCCGACATGGTCACGCCGAGCAGGTATTCGGCGATCTCCATGCTGATCTTGTTGTGGGTAATGTACACAAGCTGGGTCTTCTGTGACAACGCCTTGAGCATTTCGGAGTAACGGATGACGTTGGCGTCGTCCAGTGGCGCATCCACTTCGTCGAGCAGGCAGAAGGGCGCCGGGTTCAATTCGAACAGGGCGAACAGCAGCGACACGGCGGTCAGGGCCTTTTCACCGCCGGACAACAGGTGAATGGTGCTGTTGCGCTTGCCGGGCGGTCGCGCCATGACACGTACGCCGGTATCGAGCAGGTCATCACCCACCAGCTCCAAATAGGCGTGACCGCCGCCAAACAATTTCGGAAACAAGGCCTGGAAAGCGGAATTGACCTTCTCGAAGGTGTCTTTGAATCGGGTGCGGGTTTCGCGATCAATCTTGCGAATGGCATCTTCCAACGTGGTCAGCGCCTCGGTCAGGTCCGCGTTTTGCTTGTCGAGGTACCCCTTGCGTTCGGAGTGCTCGGCAAATTCCTCGATCGCCACCAGGTTGATGGGGCCGAGGCGGTTGATCTTGGCCCCCAACTCATCGAGCGACTTGTGCCAGTCGTCCTCCGTGGCTTCCGCCGGCATTTCCGTCAGCACCTGTTCCAGCTCGAACTCTGCTTCACGCACCTGCTCGGCGAAGGTATCGCGCCTGACCACCAGTTCCTGCCGTCCGATACGCTCCTGCTCGAGCTGTTCGCGCACAGCCTCGATCTTGCGCTCGTGCTGGTGACGCTCCTGCTGTTGTTCACGCTGCGCCGCCTCCAGATCAGCCACCGCCTGACGCGCCTCGTTCAGGCGTTTTTCTATTTCCATGCGCTGCTTGAGCAACCCTTCCAGGCGCTGTTTGCGCTCGGCCTCCGGCTGTTGCTCCTGGGCCAACAAGGCCGCCAGATCGTTACGCCGGGCGACCAGATGCTGGCGCTGTCCTTCAAGACGGGTGATGCCCTGCTGAGTGGATTCGTAGGCGGTGCGCTGTGCTTCGCGCTCGACCTCCAATCGATGCAAGGCCTCGCTCGCCTGGGCGTTGGCGCTGCGCGCCGCATCCAGGGCATCGCGCAGGCTGTCGCGTTGCCGCAGCAACTCGGCGCGTCGCGACTCCAGCGTGCCGCCCTGACTCTCGGCCTGGTGCAATAGTTTGCGGGCGGCGGCGGCATCGGCGGCGGCGTTGGCAAGCTGTGCGGCAATTTCAGTTTGTTCCTGATTGATCTGGCCACTGCGCGTCACGAGTTGCGCATGGCGTGCCTCGCGATGACCGAGCTTGGCATGGGAGGCGGCACGTTCACGGTTGTAGTCGTTCAGCTGGCGGCGGCGTTCGTCGCGCTCCTGCTCCAGAGTACGCAGTTGCGTCTGTCCCGCCGTGAGCTGTTCCTGCGACGCGGCGAAGTCCGCCTGCAGCGTCAGCAGCTCGGCCTCGAGGGATTCAATCTCGCGTTCACGCCCGAGGATACCGGCGCGCGCACTGTCTTTGTCGGTGACCGCCATCCAGTTGCGCCCCAGCCATACGCCGGAACGCGTGACCACCGACTGCTGCGGCGACAGGTGTGCGCGCATGGCCTGTGCCTCGGGCAGGCCCTCGGCCACAAAAATATCCGCGAGCAAGTAAGACAGATCGGCCTCCTGCGCCTGCACCTTGTCGAGCAAAGTCGTACGGCCGGCCGCAGGGCTTACAACGCGTGCTGCGCCAGTCTCGATCACCGTCAGTTCTGTCTGCTTGAGATTCTCGAGATCGCCCGCCAGATCGTCCAGGTTCCCTACGCAGACCGCTGCGAGATCCGCGCCGAGCACCCGCTCGACGGCCTGCTCCCAACCCGCTTCCACGCTTAGCATGCCGGCCAGGCGCGGGGCCTGAGTGAGGGAACGCTGCGCCAGCCATTGATTGAGCGTGGCATCGTGTTTACCCAGGGCGGCGGACTGCAGTTCGTGCAGGCTCGCCAGACGCGCCTCACTACTCTGTTTGCGGCCGCGGATACCCTCCAGCCGTGCACTATGTTGCTCACCGCGGGCGCGCATGTCCTGGATACGCACCTCGATGGCCTCTAACTCGCGCTCTTTGGTTTCATGCAGGCGATCATGCTCGCCGACCGCATCGCGCAACTTCGTCAGGTCGTCCGCCTCGAGTTCACTTTGGATGCCCTGCAACTCCTCCCGCAGGCGCGACTGTCTTTCCTGGAGCTGCGTCGTCTGCTGCTCCAGGCTCTTCAGCCGCGTGCCCTGAACCTGGCGCACCTTGTCTGGTTCCGCTGCCTGCTGACCGAACAACTCCCAGGCGGACTGCCACTCCTGCATCGCCTGCTCGGCGCGTTTCAGGCTGTCGGCAAAACTGACGCGCTGTTCGGTGTGCTGCGCGAACAGCGGCGCGCTGGTCTCCAGGGCCAGGCGCAGCTGTTCGAGTTTCTGTGCGTCGTCAGCCAGATGCCGGCTGGCCTCTTCCCAGCTACGGTTGAGCTGCTCCTGTTCACGCAGGTGTTGCTGACGCGTGTCGTGCGCATGCTGGATCGCCTGCTCGAGACCGCTGATCTCGGCACCGGCGGCGTAGAATTCGCCCTGCACCTTGTTGAAATGATCGCCGGCGTCGGCCTGCCGCACGCGCAGTTTCTCGATCTCAGCCTCGTTGGCACGCAGCTCGGCGATGGCCGCTTGCAGTGCGGTTTCGTGCGTCGCCAGTTCGCTTTCGTGCGCCTGCGCCTTGATGTTCAAGGCCTGCCAGCGCAGGGCCAGCAACTGGGCGCGCACCAGGCGTTCTTCCACCTTGAGTTCTTTGTATTTCTGCGCCGCGCGCGACTGGCGCTGCAGGCGGTTGAGCTGGGTCTCCAACTCCTTGCGGATGTCATCCACGCGCGCCAGATTCTCGCGTGTGTGCTTGATACGGTTTTCGGTTTCACGCCGGCGTTCCTTGTAGCGCGACACGCCGGCCGCCTCCTCGAACATGCCGCGCAATTCCTCCGGCTTGGACTCGATGATGCGGTTCACCGCATTCTGTTCGAGGATCGAATAGGAATTGGCGCCAACACCGGTGCCGAGGAACAGATCGGTGATGTCCTTGCGCCGGCACTTGGTCTTGTTGAGAAAATAATCCGACTGTCCGTCGCGTCCGGCCTCACGTCGGATCGATATCTCGGCGTAGC
>JAYUFH010000188.1:0-36025 GCA_043738765.1 Pseudomonadota bacterium
AACAGATTTGGACCGAAACCGGTGCGCTTGATGGATTTAAGATATTGCTTCGGGATAATGGCGTCGGTGTCCACGTTCACGCGGTCCAGCGGCACGACCAAGCCGGTTAATTTTTCAAACTTTTGCATACATAAACCCTCGAAGAAAAACCCTTGCACCGCCAAGACGCCAAGAAAAACAGGATTTCATTTTTATAATCTTGGCGTCCTTGGCGTCTTGGCGGTTCAAAAAAATTATTTCAACTCTCTGACATCGACAAAATGCCCGGCGACCGCGGCGGCGGCGGCCATGGCGGGGCTCACCAGATGGGTGCGTCCACCGGGACCCTGACGGCCCTCGAAATTTCGATTCGAGGTGGATGCACAACGCTCGCCCGGTTCCAATCGATCCGCATTCATCGCCAGACACATAGAACATCCCGGCTCACGCCACTCGAAACCGGCATCGAGAAACACCCGGTGCAATCCCTCGCGCTCCGCCTGCGCCTTGACCAGCCCGGACCCCGGTACCACCAGGGCCAGTTTGATGTTTTGCGCAACGCGCCGACCCTTGACCACCTCCGCCGCGGCACGCAGATCCTCGATGCGCGAATTGGTGCACGAACCGATGAAGATTTTGTCGATGGCGATGGAACGGATCGGCGTGCCAGGCCGGAGGTCCATGTACTTGAGGGCATGCTGCATGCTCTCGCGCCGCACCGGATCGGTCTCGTTCCGCGGATCGGGCACCACCCCACCCACCGCCACCACCATTTCCGGTGACGTGCCCCAGCTCACCTGGGGCTGCAGTTCCACCGCCGACAACACCACTTCATGCTCGAAGGCAGCGTCCGTGTCGCTCTGCAATCCGCGCCAGGCGCTCACCGCCTGATCCCACAGGGCGCCGGTCGGCGCATAGGTGCGTCCGCGGAAATACTCGATGGTCTTGTCATCCGCTGCGATCATGCCGGCACGGGCGCCCGCCTCGATGGCCATGTTGCACACCGTCATGCGACCCTCCATGGACAATGCCTGGATAGCTGAACCGGCAAACTCGATGGCACAGCCATTGCCCCCGGCGGTGCCGATGCGGCCGATGATCGTCAGCACGATGTCCTTGGCGGTGACCCCCGGCGGAATATCCCCCTCGACCCGCACGCGCATATTTTTGGCTTTCTTGAGGATCAGGCATTGGGTCGCCAAGGCATGTTCCACCTCCGACGTGCCGATGCCAAAGGCCAGAGCGGCAAAAGCGCCGTGGGTGGAGGTATGGGAATCGCCGCACACCACCGTCATACCCGGCAGGGTGGCACCCTGCTCCGGGCCGATGACGTGTACGATGCCCTGACGTGGGTCATTCATGCCGAACTCGGTGATACCGAATTCGCGACAGTTATCATCGAGGGTCTGGACCTGCAAAAGTGAAATGGGGTCCTGGATCCCGCTGCTGCGGTCCGTGGTGGGCACGTTGTGATCCGCTGTGGCCAGGTTGGCATCCGCCCGCCAGGGTTTGCGTCCCGCGAGGCGCAGTCCCTCGAAGGCCTGGGGGCTGGTCACCTCGTGCACCAGGTGACGATCGATGTATAGCAGACAGGTACCGTCCTCGTTGGCGCGCACCACGTGGGCCTCCCACAACTTGTCGTATAAGGTTCTTCCTGCCATTACCCACCCCTCGCGATTGATCTTGCGTGAAGTGTAGGGAAGGACTATAAATAACTCAAATTCATATTTATAATATATTCGATTACTAAAAATTATGGATATCGCCGCCCTCCAGGCCTTCGTAGCCATCGCCGATTCGGGTTCATTTTCCCGCGCCGCCGACGCCCTTTTTTTAACCCAACCCGCCATCAGCAAACGCATTGCCACCCTGGAAACAGAGCTGGGCATCCCCTTGTTCGATCGGATCGGTCGTGGGGTACAACTCAGCCCTGCGGGAATCGCGTTACTGGATCAGGCGCGGCGTATCCTGAATGAAGTGGCGGAGGCCAAACGCCGCATCGCCGGGCTGTCCGGTCAAATCAAAGGTCCCCTCACCCTCGGGACCAGCTATCACATCGGCCTGCATCGTCTGCAACCGGCGTTGAAGGCCTTCAGCCAGCAACATCCCGAGGTCCACTTGGACCTGCGCTTCATGGATTCCGAGGCCGCCGCCCAGGCGGTGGAAAATGGGCAGCTGGAGTTGGCGATTGTCACCCTGCCGAACCGTCCCGCGGCGTCGCTGCACTGCGAAACCCTGTGGGACGACGCCCTGGAGGTGGTGGTGGGTCACGACCACGCCCTGGCGGGTAACCAAGCCACCCCCCTCGACGCATTGACACATTACCCCGCCATACTGCCTGTGGCCGGTACCGCCACGCGGGAAATCATCCTCGCTGGATTGGCGCCCATACGCGATCGCCTGCATATCGGCACGCAAACAAATTATCTGGACGTGATTAAAATGCTGGTGTCCATCGGACTGGGCTGGAGTGCCCTGCCTCACACCTTGATTGACGCTGAACTCAAAGTGGTCCAGATTGAAGGGATACGGATACGACGCCAGCTGGGTAGCGTAACCCATGTGTCCCGCACCCTGTCCAACGCGGCCCAGGCGATGATCGCCATGGTGAAACAAAACGTATGAAATTCATTCAATTGATCGAACAGCTCGCGCGTCAGGTGGGCACCCATCAGATACCGCTCAATCCCGCGGCCACCCAGCGACAGGGCTTGATCGAATCCAGCGCCCTGCATTACGCACTCATCACCCGCATTGTCGACGCCATCTACAAAAGAAACCGCTGTCGCCGACTCACCGACCCGGTGGAACGGGATACGACGTTCGAGGCATTGGCCCCGATACGGCAGGAGGTGTTGCGCGCCAGCGACACCGACGTCGACGCGGCACGTCTACTGGAGGATCTCTGCGCCTCCATCGCCATGGTGTTCGAGCAACACGACCCGGCGAGCTCCGTCGCCCCACGCGCACCGAGCAATCCCCGGAACACGCCGCCGGTACGCCTCAATCCGCTGCGCCGCCGTATCAAATAAATTAAGAATCTCTAAAATAGGATGCTGAACCGCCAAGGCGCCAAGAAAGACTCCTTAATCAACCAGAATAAACTTGGCGTCCTTGGCATCTTGGCGATTAATTTCTTTTTGTAAGGGACCTAGGCGTCATCGGGCTGTCCGGGGATGGAGAAGGAAGTACGCCACGATGAAGGCCATCGTCGCGGCGCCCGCGGCGATGGCGAACGTCGTCGACGGCCCCAGACTCACCCAAGTCTGCCCACTGTAATAACTCCCCACCGCACCACCAATGCCGAAACTCGCGGAACCGTAAATGGCCTGCCCGCGATGCTGATGGCGCCCGGTAAAAAACCGATGCACCATCTGCATGGCGGTGGCATGGAACGAGCCGAAGGTGGCGGCGTGCAGCACCTGCGCCAGTATCAATACCGAAAGGTGCTGCGGGAAATAACCGATCAGCAGCCAGCGCACCGCCGCGAGAAAAAAACTCGCCAGCAATACCGGCCGCAGGGCCACGCGCAGCAGCAGGCGCTGCATCAGCAGAAACACACCGATTTCACACACCACGGCAAACGCCCAGAGCAGGCCGATGACACTCTTGCTGTAACCATGGTCCTCCAGGTAGATCGAGTAAAAAGTGTAGTACGGGCCGTGACTCACCTGCATGAGAAAACACGCCAGGAGAAAGGCGAACACCTCGGGGCGCAGGATGGTTTTCAAAAATGGTTGCGGGTGAGGTAGGTGCACCTTGAATTCGCTTTCCGGCAGGGACAGGCTGTACAACCAAATGCCCGTCATCAATGCCAGCAGGCTGGGCAATACCCACCACGGACCATGGCGATCGATCACCGCCCCCAGGGCGGTGACACTGAGAATAAAACCGATGGAGCCCCACAACCGCACGCGACCGTAGGCGCCTGGCTGCGCGCCCAGGTGATTCATGGTGCTGACCTCCACCAAGGGCAACGAGGCGTGCCAGAAAAAACTAAACGCCAGCATCACCAAGGCCAGCCACCAGAAGCGGGTGTCGAAGAACACACCTATAAAAGCCACGGCGGTGAAAAACGATGCCGCCCGCACCACCGACATGCGGCGAGCGCGATGGTCGGCGATCCAACCCCACACCAGGGGTGCGACGATGCGCGATACCATCAACAGCGCCACCAGGCTGCCGATGTCTTCCGGGCTGAATCCCACGGATTTCAGATACAACCCCCAGTACGGCACCAGCACACCGAGGGTCGCGAAATAGAAAAAGTAGAATCCGGAAAGGCGCCAGTAAGGCATCGTCAGATAGAGCCTGGGGTTAATGTAGCGCTGGCTGATGGAAAGCCGCAGGCCAGGAGTGAAGCTGGTTATTCAAACATAGCGATATCGACAACGCCTAGTTTGTAGGGTGGGCGATGCCCACCCTACATCGAATGCCACCCGAGCAAGTATTTCAATTATTTCTTTAGACGCTGCCGGGGATAACCGGTGTGGTGCGCACCACATCGGCGTTCTGCGCCCGGTGGCGCAAGGCATGATCCATCACCACAATGGCCAGCATGGCCTCGGCGATAGGGGTGGCGCGTATGCCGACGCAGGGGTCGTGCCGGCCGGTGGTGATGACCTCCACGGTTGCGCCATTTATATCCACCGTACGCCCAGGCAAGCGGATGCTGGAGGTGGGCTTAAGGGCAATACTCGCCAGGATGTCCTGGCCGGTGGAAATACCGCCGAGCACGCCGCCGGCATGGTTGCTGAGAAAACCCTGGGGCGTGATTTCATCGCGATGTTGCGTGCCTTTCTGTTCGACACTGGCGAAACCGGCGCCGATCTCCACCGCCTTCACCGCGTTGATGCTCATGAGGGCATGGGCGATATCCGCATCCAAGCGGTCGAAGACCGGTTCGCCCAGTCCCAGGGGCACATTGCTGGCCACCACGTTGATGCGCGCACCGATGGAATCCCCCTCCTTGCGCAGGGCGTCCATGTAGGCCTCAAGCTCCGCTACCTTGCCGGGGTCGGGGCAGAAAAATGGATTGCGCTCCACCTCCTCCCAATCGAGTTTGTCGATACGTATGGGACCGAGCTGCGCCAGGTAGCCGCGGATCAGCACATGGTAACGTTCACGCAGATATTTCTTGGCGATGGCGCCCGCCGCCACGCGCATGGCGGTCTCGCGCGCCGACGAGCGCCCGCCGCCGCGATAGTCCCGCAGGCCGTATTTTTGCTGGTAGGTGTAATCCGCATGACCCGGGCGGAAGCGGTCGGCAATCTTGGAATAATCCTGCGAGCGCTGGTCGGTATTGCGTATCAAAAGACCGATGGGTGCGCCGGTGGTGCGGCCTTCGAATACGCCGGACAGGATTTCCACTTCGTCCGCCTCGCGCCGCTGGGTGGTGTGGCGCGACTTGCCCGGCTTGCGCCGGTCGAGGTCATGCTGCAAGTCGCTGGCCGCAAGCCCCATGCCCGGCGGGCAACCATCGACGATGCAGCCGATGGCGGGACCATGGCTCTCGCCAAAGCTGGTGACGGTAAAGAGTTTGCCTAGGGAATTTCCGGACATGGCGCCATGGTAGTGAATAAACGCGCGCGGCGACAGCTCAACTTGGGATCAAGTGCGACGCGACGCGAAATTCAGAACCCCTCCTTGTGTGCGGTGTTCAGGGCGCCGAGCAAAATATGGAACGGGATGCGCGAACGCCACTGACGCACCAGGGGCATAAAGGGCAGATCCTGCTTGTCGCCAAACTTGTGCGTGCCGGCCACCACCTCCGCGCGCAATGTCTGCAGGGCTTGGGTGAGTTCCAGATAGACCGGCATTTGGCTGGCAAACTCCGCGATGCCGGCGTCCTCTTCTTCCGCGCAGCGTATCAGGTCTTCCATCTCGAAGATCGCCTGGCCCAGCAGCTCCAGATAGTCCTCGGTGGTTTTCGGTTGATACATGCCTGCTCCTGGATTGACACAATGATTGCCCAGTTTAACGGGTCGGAAAACGAATATCCACGATGTCCGTCCTGGATCAGGGTGCGACCTCGACCAGCGTGGCGGATTGCGCAAAGAACCATGCCACACCGAACCCGGCCATGAACGACCGATGCACCCGTATCAGTGGACTGTCCGCAAAGCGCGTGCCGGACAGATCGTCATAACGCGCGAAGGTACCGATCCAAAAATCCTTGTAGCGCTTGCTCAGCGCCAGGGTCAGGCGCGCGCCGCTGTAACCGGCGCGCGCATCGTAGGCCGGGCGTGTGGGCGTGGCGAAGACCGGATCAACCTGATAGTAGTAGTCATGATTCTTCTCGCTGGCATACAACGGTCCTAGGGCTACGCCGAAATTCCAGCCACTGTGCGGCCCGATGTTCTTGATATCCAGATTGAGATGCGGGTTGAACACCCAACCGGCGCTGTTCACATGGGAAAAGTTCGTGGCAAACACCGCACGCAGGGGCAAACGCAATTGCACCACCGTGTCCGCGACACAGCTATGCCACAAGCAGACCTCCAGGGACGGGCCAACCTCGACGGTGGGATCCAGATCCGGCATACCGGCACGTGCCGTGTTTTTGCGGCTCTTGGCCGGAACACCGGCATCGAAACTGAGGTCGAGCCTGACGTTCTCGGTGCGCAGTAATCGTCCATAAATGCCGGACCGATCCACCCGCAGAACCTTGCCGCGATAGACTATATAAGGTACCGGCAGGAGGTAGCCGCGCTGTTCATCGGAGCCACGATAATCCGGCGCCGTGAGGCCGCCGAATCCAAATCCCAGCTCCCACAACGGTTGCGTCTCGGCGACCGCGGACAACGGCATGCCCATCACCAGCACGAGGATCAACCCCCACCCAAATCGCTGCATTAATCTTACCCTCATTATTATCGATGTCGCGGCGACAGCCAAAAAAAACCAGTCGGCGCGTGTCGTGCGCTACGCGGCACGCCCCACGCATGCCACGAACCCGCTGCATTGTAACTGCATTCCGCACCCGGGGCACAACCCCAGGGAACCTCTGAATAAGCCCCATCTCGCTATGTACGGAATACAGCCGCTCGTAGGGTGGGCATCGCCCACCACACGGGGCGTCGATATATTCCGCTGGGTGGGCGATGCCCACCCTACTCGCCTGACCCAGCCGCTGTGCGTCCAGGAGGTTACCGCACCATTTACATACAGCGTCATTCGATTATAGTAAAAGCACGATAGGGGCTGGACCTCTGCCCATCACCGGATTCCGGGAGGCCGTCGGAAAATCAGCGGCGGGCTTTGACGTACCAGCGCTAGCGACACACAGCACGAAACGAGCTATGCAAAAGAAACGCAAAAAAATAGCGCGCCGTACGCCGCCCCGTGGCTGGTCATCCTGGCCAAAAGAAAAACTCCTGGATCTGCGCGTGCGTGACCTGGGTCTGCGCATCAACGGCAGCGAACTCAAACCACGACTGCGCCAACTGTACAGCGAGTTGCAACGACGCGGCTTTGTTTTCCGTCCGCACTTCTGGCTGTCGGATGAATGGTACTGTCCGGATGGCGTCCCGGGTATCGCCATTCCGTTTTACCTGGCGCACCCGCGCCTGAAGAGACTTGAACGCGACTTCATGCTGGAAGTGGAAGGTGGTTCGCAGGAGGCCAGCATGCGCCTGCTGCGTCACGAAACCGGCCACGCACTGCTGAATGCCTACCAGCTGAACCGGCGGCGCGACTGGCAGCGACACTTCGGCAAATCCAGCACCAAGTATCCCGACACCTATCTGCCCAGGCCTTACAGCAAACGCTTTGTCATGCACCTGGCCAACTGGTACGCCCAAAGTCATCCGCATGAAGACTGGGCCGAGACCTTTGCCGTCTGGCTCAAACCCGGCTCTGATTGGCGCAAGCGTTATCGCGGCTGGCCGGCGTTGAAAAAACTCGAATACGTCGACGGCCTGATGAACGAAATCCGCGAGCTGCGTCCACGCATACGCAATACACGCGAACAACTTCCGGTGAGCAGTATGCGCATCACCTTGCGCGAATATTACGCCGATAAAGAGGCGCGCTACGGCAAAGACAGCCCGGAGTTCTTCGATCGCGACCTGCGCCGGCTGTTCTCCGATGCGGAGGAACACCAACGCAACGAGAAGGCCTCGCGTTACATCCGCCGGGTACGCGTCGGGATTATCGACATCGTCAGCCGCTGGACATCCGAGTACGACTACCGTATCAACGAAGTACTCAAGGAGATGGTCGATCGCTGCGACGAACTCGACCTGCGCGTGGTGCGCAGCGAAGAGGAAATGAAACCCGAGATGGCCGCCTGTCTCACTATGTTGGTGATGAACAAATTGCACAGCAATGGATTCCACGTCTCCCTATGAAAAAACTGCGCGTCATGCTGCTGGTGCACTACAGCCTGGTCCCGCCGGAGGACCTGACCGATGTCAACGATCCGCGCATGCCGACCTACGAGACGGAGTACGACGTCAAGACCGCATTGCTCAAACTCGGCCACGAAGTCCGGGTGATCGGCGTTTATGACGACTTGGCACCGATCCGCAGCACCATCGAGGAATGGAAACCGCATATCGCCTTCAACCTGCTGGAGGATTTCGCTGGCAACAGCGCGTTCGACTACTATGTGGTGAGTTATCTGGCGATGCTCAAGACACCCTACACCGGCAGCAATCCGCGCGGCCTGCTGCTGTCGCGCGACAAGGCCTTGTCGAAAAAACTGCTCACCTACCATCACATCAACGTGCCGGATTTCATGGTCTTCCCGCACGGCAAGAAACTCGGCCGCCTGCGGCGTCTGCGCTTCCCCATGATCGTGAAATCCCTGATCGAAGAGGGCTCGGTCGGGATCGCCCAGGCGTCGCACGTGGAGAATGAGGCGCAATTGCGCGAGCGCGTGGTGCTGTTGCAGGAAATGACTCAAGGCGACGTCATTGCCGAACAATATATCGAGGGCCGGGAGCTGTACGTCACGCTGCTGGGCAATACGCGCCTGGATGTCCTGCCGTTGCGCGAACTGGTGTTCGACAAGGTCGATGCAGGCCTGCCGCGCATGGCCACCTACAAGGTCAAGTGGGACAAGGAATATCGCGAACGCTGGGGCATCGATTATCAATCGGTACGCAACCTGCCAGCGGGCATGACCGAACGCATCACCCGGCTAAGCAAGCGCGCCTACCGCATCCTGGACCTGAGCGGTTATGCACGCCTGGATCTGCGTCTGACGCGCGACGGCCAGATCTACATCCTCGAGGCCAATCCCAACCCAGGTATCGCGCGCACCGACGAATGCGCCTCGTCGGCACTCAAGGCCGGCATCCACTATGAGGAACTGATCCAGCGTATACTCAACCTCGGACTCAAGGCCGGCAGCGCGTCAACCGTTTAGCTGTCGATAAACAGGAATACACACATGACCGACGACATACTGCCCACAGACCGCCAACCCACCTTGCGCGTCGTACCCATGCCGGCGGACGCCAACGCCTCGGGCGATATTTTCGGCGGCTGGATCATGTCCCAGGTGGACGTGGCCGGTGGCGTGGTCGCCGCCCGCCGTGCCCAAGGGCGCGTCGTCACGGTGGCGGTCAACGCCTTCCAGTTCAAGAAGCCGGTGTTCGTCGGCGACCTGGTCAGCTTCTATGCCGAGGTGATCGGCGTCGGGCACACCTCCCTGACGATCAACGTCATCGTCTATGCCGAGCGTGGATTGCTGGGCACCGCCAAGCCCGGTGGCGTTGTCCGGGTCACGGAGGCTACGTTGACCTATGTGGCCCTGGACCACCACGGCGGCAAGCATCCTGTGCCACTATCCTAGTTTCGTGCGGGCACCCGTAGGGTGGGCGACCGCCAGGCGAGCCCATGGATGGGCGAGGTAGAGCGCTGTCGGGAACAGGCGCCGAGAGGGCGGAAGTACTGGCGCCAGGCCCCTTGGGGCAAACGCAGGAGCATTTTCCAGTGAATCGCCCAACCGCTACACGACCGCCGACACCCCTGCTGGTGGGCGATGCCATCCTACAGAACAGTAGTCGCCGTCAAGGGCGGAGATACAACGGAACTTCCTGGTGACTCCCATCTTTATATAGACGAACTGCGCGCAGAATGGGCAACTGCACAACACTAACTTGATGTGCCACAACTTGCCCCCATGTCCTGCGTTATCCGTATTCTGGGAACCTCAACATGGAAACCCTACGCCCCGCCGCCGTCGCCGGACTGTTCTATCCCGCTGACGCCATGCAACTCAAGCAGTTGGTCACAACGCTGCTGGAAGCAGCGGCAGCGGCGCCGACCCTCGACACACCGCCGCCCAAGGCCCTGATCGCCCCCCATGCCGGCTACCTCTATTCCGGCCCCATCGCCGCGAGCGCTTACGCATCGCTGGCGATGGTGGCTGACCGCATTCATCGGGTCATTTTGCTTGGACCGGTACACCGCGTAGCGGCGCGCGGCCTGGCACTGCCCGGCGTGGAAGGTTTTGCCACTCCCTTCGGTATCGTCCGCATCGACGCCGACGCCGTGGCCACCATCCGCCACCTGCCGCAGGTCATCACCAGCCCGCGCGCGCACGCCCAGGAACACTCCCTCGAAGTCCACCTGCCATTTCTGCAACAGATATTAAAAGACTTCATCCTGCTGCCCCTGGCGGTCGGCGACGCCACGACAGAGGACGTCGCCGAAGTGTTAAATCTGCTATGGGGCGGAGCCGAGACGTTGATCGTCATCAGCTCTGATTTGTCCCACTACCTGCCCTATGCGCAAGCGCGCGTCCAGGATGCCGACACGAGCGCCACCATCCTCGCCCTCACCCACGCGCCGATCCGTCACGAGCAGGCCTGCGGCGCTACGCCGATCAGCGGACTGCTGCACGCGGCGCGACAACATGGGCTGCAATCGCGATTATTGGATCTGCGCAATTCCGGCGACACCACCGACGATCGTGACCGGGTGGTTGGATACGGGGCCTTCGCCTTCACCGAAGGAATGACCGCATGAACCAGGAACAGGGTACAACACTGCTGACCCTGGCGCGCAACGCTATCGCGGAAGATCTGGGCGTCCCACGGCAGGCCTGTGCCGAGGCGCCCTGGCTGGAGAGTCCGGGGGCATGCTTCGTGACCCTGACGCAAAACGGTGAACTGCGCGGCTGTATCGGCAGCCTTGAGGCCAGTCGCTCCCTGCGTGCAGATGTGCAGGCCAATGCGCGGGCGGCGGCCTTTCGCGATCCACGCTTCCAACCGCTGACGTTGGAAGACTACCCGAGCGTGCGCATAGAGGTCTCTGTGCTGTCCCCGGCGGCGCCCCTGCACGTTGATTCCGAGCCGCAGGCACGGGCACAACTGCGCCCCGGTATCGACGGCGTCGTCCTGGAATACCGGCGACAACGCAGCACCTTCCTGCCCCAGGTGTGGGAACAACTGAAAGAACCACGCGCCTTTATGGATGCCCTGAAACAAAAGGCCGGATTAAACGCCGACTTCTGGCACGCCGATATAAAACTGTCGCGCTATAGCGTGGAAAAGTGGCGTGAAGGCGAGCACGATGAGCATCGACCGGAGTAGTCATGCACGACACGCCTTATAAAGCACGTTGGTGGCACAGGCTCGACGACGGACGCCTGCAGTGCGATCTGTGTCCGCGCGACTGTAAGTTGCACGCAGGCCAGCGCGGCGCATGTTTCGTGCGCCAGCGCATCGGCGACGAGATGATCCTCACCACCTATGGGCGTTCCTCCGGATTCTGCATCGACCCGATCGAAAAAAAACCCCTCAATCACTTCTATCCTGGTTCGAGCGTGCTGTCCTTCGGCACAGCGGGCTGCAATCTTGCCTGTAAGTTCTGCCAGAACTGGGACATCAGTAAATCGAAGGACTTCGACAAGCTGGCGGATCAGGCGCAACCAGAGGAAATCGCCACGGCCGCCAGGAATGCCGGTTGCAGGAGTGTCGCCTTCACTTACAACGACCCCACCATTTTCGCCGAATACGCCATGGACGTGGCGGATGCCTGCCACGCCTACGGAATTAAAACAGTCGCCGTCACCGCCGGTTATATTCATTCACAACCGCGCCACGCGCTCTATGCCAAAATGGATGCCGCGAATGTCGATCTGAAATCCTACAGTGAGGATTTTTACTTCAAGCTCACCGGCGCGCACCTGCAACCAGTGCTGGATACCCTTCTGTACCTGCGGCATGAGACCGACGTGTGGCTGGAGATCACCACGCTGTTGATACCGGGGAAAAATGACTCCGATGCGGAGCTCCGCGCAATGAGCGCGTGGATCGCCACACACCTCGGCGACAGCGTGCCACTACACTTCAGCGCCTTTCATCCGGACTACAAGATGCTCGACATCCCGGCGACGCCCCTGCACACCTTAAACCGCGCGCGCGACATTGCCCTGGCTGCGGGCTTGAAGTACGTCTACACCGGCAACGTGCACGACCACGCCGGCGGCACGACGTTTTGCCCCGCGTGCCGTGAACCGCTGATCGTGCGTGACTGGTATCAAATAGAAGATTACCGCCTGCATGACGACGGCCGTTGCCTGGTATGCGATGTGCACCTCGCCGGTCGCTTCGAACACTACACCGGCCAGTTCGGCCATCGCCGCGTTCCAGTGTCGATACATCGTCCGAACACCTGAGGAAAGTATCGCGTTTTCCACCAGCCAACCGACGCTAGCGCGGCATTCTCAGCAGTCGCGCCATTTCATAAAATTCATCGAACCTGCCGCCCTCGCCGTGGTCTAGCCATCGCTCCTTACACAAAACTTTCGAGCGTAAGCGTGCACATCTATCTCGACTTACAGAAAATCTGTAAGGCAATTTATCCCTATGCACTATATAATATATCGATGCATGTACTTCTCGTCGAAGACGACCCCATACTCGCAGATGGCATAAGGCGCTCGCTGCGCCAGTTGTCCTATTCCGTCGACTGGGTCAGCAACGGTACCGACGCGGATCTCCGTATTGCCGAGCTGAATTACGATGCGATTATCCTCGATCTTGGACTGCCCGGTATGGATGGTCTCGAGGTTTTGCGCAAACTACGCAAACGCGGCTCCCCTGCACCGGTGATGATCCTGACTGCGCGCGACAGTGTGCTGGACAAGGTCACCGGCCTGGACCTGGGCGCCGACGACTACCTCGTGAAGCCGTTCGATCTGGCCGAACTGGAGGCGCGCCTACGCGCGCTCATCCGGCGCGGCACGGGCGGAACCGGATCCATACTCGAATTCGCCAACCTGCGCTATGACATGGACGGAAGACGCGTCACCATCGATGGTCATGCCATCGAATTGTCTGCGCGCGAGCTGGCGGTTTTCGAACTGCTTTCCATGCGTGCCGGCCGTGTCGTCAGCAAGGATCAACTGATCGATCACCTGTGCGAACGCGGTGAGTCCGTCTATCTCAATGCCGTTGAGGTGTATGTGCACCGCCTGCGCAAAAAACTGGGAGGCGGCCTGGTCACAATCCGAACTATACGCGGCCTGGGATACTTGCTGGAGAAACCGCGTGTTATTTAAAGTCTCGTCCACCCGCGGACAACTCCTGGTGTACCTGCTCGTGCCCCTGTGTTTTTTGCTGCTGCTTAGCATGGTAGTCACTTATTACGTGGCAACGCGTTATGCCAGGACCGAGGATGATCGTTCACTTTTCGATACAACGGAAACCCTCGCCCGCCAAGTACATTTTAATGATGGACAGGTCAAAGTGACACTTCCCCCGGCAGCCTGGGACATACTTGGATATGACCAGTACGACAAAATGTACTTTCAAGTTCGAGGCATAGACGGTAGTTTTATTATGGGAGACAAGGAATTGCCACTGCCACCGAAAGAGCTGCGGACCATAGACAAGGCGATCTATTTTGACGCGACCTACCATGGCGAATCGGTCCGCGTCGCCTCGATCTACCTGCCAGTCGCGGACGACGACACACATGGCCAGGTACTTGTGCAGGTGGCCGAAACACTCGTCCAACGCAAACTCCTTGCGCAGGAGGTGCTTTCCAGCGTGACGCTATTCGGTCTTGCTTTAATTGTCCTTTCCGCGGCATCGGTCTGGATCGGCATCGGTCGGGCACTGGCGCCGCTAACACGTATCCGTTACGCCATCCAAAATCGATCACCCAATGATCTTGGACCGGTGCCAGAAGACGCTGCTCCGACCGAGGTACGCCCCCTATTGCATGCGATCAACGACATGCTCGAACGTTTGGCAAAAACGATGGCCGTGCAGCAGCGATTTATCGCCGACGCGGCACACCAGCTACGTACGCCGCTTGCCGGTATCAAGACTCAGGCCGACTATGCCCAGCGTGAGACGGATCAAACCGCGGTACGGCACGCGTTGCATCAGATTAGCCTCAGCGTGGATAGAACCACTCATCTGGCCCAGCAATTACTTTCCCTGGCCCGCGCCGAGGCCTCGCCCAACGGCGTCCCTAACGAAACTATCGACCTGAGCGAATTACTCCGATCCACCACCAGCGACTCTGTTCCGAACGCCGTGAGTAAAGATATCGATCTTGGCTACGACGACCCTGGTCATCCCGAGTGGATACAGGGTAATGCAATATTGCTACGTGAAATGCTGACTAATCTTCTCGACAACGCCATACGCTATACCGAGCCAGGCGGCAAGGTTACCGTTTCCCTCAACCAGGACCATGGTCCCGTCATTAGTGTAGAAGACAACGGTCTCGGTATTCCGTCCGACGAACGCGTGCTTGTGTTTGAACGATTTCACCGCGTGATCGGCACGCCGGGCGACGGTAGCGGACTGGGCCTGGCCCTGGTTAGAGAGATCGCCAACATACACGGTGGCGAGGTATGGATAACCACGCCATCCTCTGGACACGGTGCGCGCATCAACGTCAGGTTCAAAAATTAGCGGCAAACCGCCAGATCTTCCGATCCAGATCGGCAAACAAAATAGATTTCATAACACCCCTATCTACACAATCCGCAGGTTCATATTTCGCTTTTTTACATCTAAATTCTTACACGAAGCTTTCATCTTCATTGCAAGTTCTTTGATTGATTCAATTTTTTATGCCCCGGCATTCACGTCAGCTGGCCGTAAGGTTTAGTCACTATTGTTCGTTAGAGGGGCTGTGAAGACAGCCAATAAGATAAGGAACTAAACGATGACATACGCCGTTACCGATAAGGCCCCTCCAAATGCACTCGGAACACAGCTGCTAATCGAATTACACGATTGCCATACAGAATTTTTTGATGACATCGAATGGGTCAGGGAAACCCTGGTTGAAGCCGCAAAACGTGCGCAGGCCACGATAGTGGATGTGGTATTTCACAAGTTCAACCCCATCGGAATTTCGGGCGTCGTCGTTATTTCAGAATCACATTTCGCCATACACACATGGCCGGAACACCGTTACGCGGCACTCGATATTTTTACCTGCGGCACAGTGTTGGACTCGAATGCGGCGATTGCCTACATTACTCGGCACTTCCGTAGCACACACTACGAGGTGACATCGCTGTCACGTGGATTGATGTACCCGAAAAAAGGCAGACACCCACGCCCGGTGCACAGTCATGCAGCGCAGACAACGGCCGCGCCCGATGAGAAACGCGTTGTTTCCGCTGATCACCCGGTTGCCTTAAATCAAACTACATCCCCATCGGTGGCGTTATTCAGCAAATGAGGCGCCAGCAGAGCCAGGGACAGGTAAAACGTCAACCCAACGAAATCTGGAAGGAAATTAATAAAATGAATACTGCCATTAAAACTCTCCCCCTGCAAAAAACGACCACCCCGGCGATTACTCGTCCGTACCCGCTCCCACCCCTGCCGGAAAATATGTACTATGTGGACGATCCCAGTCCTGAAATGCTGGGAAACGGGTCACTGCTTTTCGTAGAGGATTCGGATCCCTACGACTTATACAGCTACCGTCTTTCCAAGGTACTGTACAGCGGTAAAACTGCGTTTCAAAACGTCATGATCGCCGATACGCTGAATTACGGACGCGCCCTGATGCTGGACGGCGCCATCCAGAGCGCTGAAGACGACGAATCGCTGTACCACGAAATGCTGGTCCAGCCCGCCATGCTACGCCACCCGGAGCCACGCGACGTACTCATCATCGGCGGCGGCGAAGGCGCCACGCTACGCGAAGTACTCGTGCATCGTTCGGTGCGCTCTGTCACCATGGTCGATATCGATCGCGAACTCGTGGAATTGTGCCGCGAGCATTTACCGACCTGGCATTGCGGTGCCTTCGATGACCGGCGCGTGCGTCTGGTATTTGACGATGGACGGAAATTTCTTGAAAACGACGGTACGCGCTATGACTTGGTCATTATCGACCTAGTCGACATGCTCGACAACGGTCCGGCGCAAAAGCTGTACACGCGACAGTTCTATGAGATGTTACGGCCACGTCTGCGGCCGGACGCCCTTGTCGCGATCCAGGGCATGGAGTTCTCGTTCGTGGACGACAAGGCGCACGCGGCGCTCACGCGTACCCTGCGCAGCGTGTTCCCCGAGGTCCATAGTTATCGCGCACATATTCCATCCTTCCTGTCGGCTTGGGGATTTATTCTCGCCTCAGATTGGTTCCGTCCCAGCGATTGGTCGGCGCAGGACATCGACCGGGCGATTCAAAACAAGCTCGGCTTGCACTGGCTGGATCATATCACGGGGGATTTTGTGCGCAGCAGTTTCAGTATGTGCAAGGAAACCCTGTTCCTGTTATCGCAACCAGGACCGATACTGGAGGACGGTGTCGACTTTATTCCACCGCCCTACATTGAAGACGTTGAGCCCGTGTTCGTGCAATTTCCCATCCTCCCAGCCGAACACGATCGATGAACATTTCGGCGGAAATTCTGCGCTTTAATACAGACAATATTCTGCTGCGGCGTATCCGGTTTGTGGATAGCCGGCCAGACCACATCGATGTCGTTATGGAATTCGACGGTCTACAGCCGCGCTATGCCATCAGTGAAACCGTGGATTTCGATGGCCTTCCGCCGGTCGCCACCGGTCCCGAACCAACGAACGAGTTGTATCTGGTGCTACTGCTTAGCGGTTCAGCCACACCGTTCGATCTGCAGCGGCGGGCGGAACAGTGGATGCTGAGGCCAGAGTTGCCGGGCGCCCGTGCGACGGTGGAACTGGTGACACACGGCGATCGGATACTCTGGCGCCCCGGTCGCACGCTTGTTATCGGTGCGTCCGAGCGTTTTGAAGAACTGATGGCAGCGTTGGTGGATTTCTCCTTCCACGAGGGAGCACTGCGCCGGCTGGAAAACGCCATCGAAACGGACTACCGGGCCGCCGCTCAGGACATCGCCCTAACCCATCAGGTGGACGAAGCGGCTATCGCCCGCTGGCCGCATGTCAATTCCATGATCCGGGCGGTGACCAGTTATCGCATGGCCTTCGTCCCCCTCGAAGCGCGTCTGGAAAAATCGTCCAATCAATTGACCGGACCCGCCCGTATACTAGTTTCGGAACTGGTTATGCAAACCGATGTGACGGATCGCCTGTCCCTGCTCGACGACAAACTGGAGGTGCTCGAAGACCTTTACGAATCGGCCAATGACCGGATATCGGAGTACTCCTACTTTAAACGCGAATATCGCCTTGAGTGGGGAATACTCTTTGTCCTGGTACTGGAGGTGGTCATCATGCTATGGGAAATATATTACCTTGCGCGACCGGGTATGGAATGACCCTCCCGCCGATCAAGCCCGGCGAAGGGAACAGCGCCGACCCAGAGTCCGTCCCGGTTGACACTGTGCGTGCCTGTGCGGGCCGGTCCTTGAGATTGCACACCGCGTAACACCTCTGCAAGCCCGGCTGAAGGCCATGCCACGACTCTTACAACCGCTCGACGGGTCGATATGATCTGAATATCCGATCATGCTTGCCCACACCCTGTGCTGAGACCCAGCCCAAGTCCGAACTTGGGCTGGCCGGCGGGGTCCTGTATGTTCCTAAGCTTTTGCAGCGACTTTTGGTACACTTGCGCGCAAATCAAGCAACCGGGTGACTTATCGTGGCGAATGCATCAACGGCCCGTGCGCAGCGGCTGGCCAAGCTCGAACAACAACTACAAGACCGCATACTGATCCTGGACGGTGCCATGGGCACCATGATCCAGCGCTACAAGCTGGAAGAGAAGGACTATCGCGGGGTGCGGTTTGCCGGGTATGCCCACGATCTAAAGGGCAACAATGACCTGTTGACCCTGACCCAACCACAGATCATCAGCGACATTCATCACGCCTATCTCGACGCCGGCGCGGATATCCTCGAGACCAACACCTTCAACTCCACCTCCATCGCCATGGCGGACTACCACATGGAGGACCTGGTGTATGAGTTGAACCGTGAGGGCGCGCGCCTGGCGCGCGCGGCGGCGGATGCGGCTGAAAAAAAACAACCGGCGCGACCGCGCTACATCGCTGGCGTACTCGGCCCCACCAATCGCACCGCCTCCATCTCGCCGGATGTGAACAATCCCGGTTTCCGTAACATCGGCTATGACGCCCTGGTCATCGCCTACACCGAGGCCATTCGCGGCCTGTTGGACGGCGGCGCCGATGTGCTGCTGGTGGAAACCGTGTTCGATACCCTGAACTGCAAGGCCGCCCTGTTCGCCATCGACCAGTACTTTGAAGATCACAGCCTGCGTGTGCCCATCATGATCTCCGGCACCATCACCGACGCCAGCGGCCGCACCCTGTCGGGACAGACCACCGAGGCCTTCTGGAACTCCCTGGCGCACGCACGACCCTTAAGCATCGGTCTCAACTGCGCCCTCGGCGCCGATCAGTTGCGCCAGTACGTGGAGGAGTTGTCGCGCGTCGCCAACGTGCACCTCAGCGCCCACCCCAACGCCGGCCTGCCCAACGAGTTCGGCGGCTACGACGAAACCCCGGAGACCATGGCGGTGCATATAAAGGAATGGGCGCAGAGCGCCTTCCTGAATATCGTCGGCGGCTGCTGTGGCACCAGCCCGGCACACATCAAGGCCATTGCCGAGGCCGTGGCGAATATCAAGCCGCGCAAACGCCCGGTGATCGAGCCGCAGCTGCGCCTGGCCGGGTTGGAACCACTCAATGTCGGCCCGGATTCCGTGTTCGTCAACGTGGGCGAGCGCACCAACGTCACCGGTTCGGCCGTGTTCAAGAAACTCATCCTCAACAACGACTACGACAAGGCCCTGGACGTGGCGCGCCAACAGGTGGACAGCGGCGCACAGATCATCGACGTCAACATGGACGAGGCCATGCTCGACGGTGAGGCCGCCATGGCGCGCTTCCTCAGCCTCATCGCCTCGGAGCCGGACATCTCGCGCGTGCCGGTGATGATCGATTCGTCCAAGTGGACGGTGCTGGAATCGGGCCTCAAGTGCGTACAGGGCAAGCCGGTGGTGAACTCCATCAGCCTGAAAGAAGGCGAGGAAAAATTTATCCGCGAGGCGCGCCTGGTGCGACGCTACGGCGCCGCCGTCATCGTCATGGCCTTCGACGAAACCGGCCAGGCGGACACGCACCGGCGCAAGGTGGACATCTGCGCCCGCTCCTACAAGATACTCACGCAGCAGGTCGGCTTCGCGCCGCAGGATATTATTTTCGATCCGAATATCTTCGCCGTCGCCACCGGCATCGAGGAACACAACAACTACGCCGTGGATTTCATCGAGGCGACGCGGGAAATCAAGCGCGCCCTGCCCTACGCGCTGATCTCCGGCGGCGTGTCCAACGTGTCGTTCTCCTTCCGCGGCAACAACGCCGTGCGCGAGGCGATTCACTCGGTGTTTCTGTATCACGCCATCCAGGCGGGCATGGACATGGGCATCGTCAACGCCGGACAGCTGGCGGTGTATCAGGACATCCCCAAGGACCTGCTGGACTGCGTCGAGGACGTGATCCTGAATCGGCGCGCCGACGCCATGGAGCGCCTGCTGGCCCTGGCGCCCAAGTATGCCGGCGAAGGCGGCAAGGTGACGGTGCAGGACCTCACCTGGCGCGAGGCAACCGTGACCGAGCGCATGACCCATGCCCTGGTGCACGGCATCGACGAATACGTCAATCAGGATACGGAAGAGGTGCGCCTGCTGTTTGAAAAACCGATCCAGGTGATCGAAGGCCCCCTCATGGACGGCATGAACGTGGTGGGCGATCTGTTCGGCGCCGGCAAGATGTTCCTGCCACAAGTGGTGAAGAGCGCGCGCGTGATGAAAAAGGCCGTGGCCTATCTGCTGCCCTACATCGAGGCGTCCAAGACCGCCGACAGCCGCGCCAACGGCAAGATCCTCATGGCCACGGTGAAGGGCGACGTGCACGATATCGGCAAGAACATCGTCGGCGTGGTGCTCGCCTGCAACAACTACGAGGTCATCGATCTCGGCGTCATGGTGCCCGCGAGCAAGATCCTGGAAGCCGCGCGCAGGGAAAACGTGGACATCATCGGCCTGTCCGGTCTCATCACCCCATCGCTGGATGAAATGGCGCACGTGGCCAAGGAGATGCAGCGCGAGGGCTTTACCATACCGCTGCTCATCGGCGGCGCCACCACCTCGCGCGTGCATACCGCCGTGAAGATCGCGCCGCATTACAAAGGCACAACGGTGTGGGTGAAGGACGCCTCGCGCGGCGTGGGTGTTGCCTCCAGCCTGCTGAGTGACGAGCTCAAGGCGGAGTTCGCGGCCAAGGTCTTAAGCGAATACGAGGAGGTACGGGCACGCCACGCCGGCAAGCAATCCAACGTGCGCATGTTGCCCCTGGCGGACGTGCGCGCCAACAAGAGCAAGATCGACTGGAACGGTTACGTCCCGCCGACGCCAACCTTCCTCGGCATTAAGGCGTTGGATAACTACCCCCTGGATGAACTGGCGCGTTATGTCGATTGGACACCGTTCTTCCAAACCTGGGAGCTGAGCGGTCGTTTCCCCGCCATCCTCAAGGATGCGGTGGTGGGCGACGCCGCGACCAAGCTGTACGCAGACGCGCAGGAGATGTTGCAGCGCATTATCAAAGACAAGCTGCTCACGGCACGCGCCGTGATTGGCTTGTTCCCGGCCAACAGCGTGGGCGACGACGACATCGAGGTCTATACCGACGACGCGCGCAAGAAAGTGCGGACGGTCCTGCACAGCCTGCGACAACAGGACGAGAAGCCTCCGGGTCGACCCAATCGGGCGCTGGCGGACTTTATTGCGCCGAAAGCATCGGGGCTGAAAGATTATATCGGCGCCTTCGCGGTCACCACCGGTATCGGCACCGAGGCGCTGACCAGGAAATACAAAGACCAGTACGACGACTATAACGCCATCATGGTCCAGGCCCTGGCGGACCGGCTGGCGGAGGCCTTCGCCGAACGTCTGCACGAACGCGTGCGCAAGGAGTTCTGGGGTTATGCGCCGAACGAGAATATAGCGGGCGAAGATCTGATCAAAGAGACCTACCAGGGCATACGCCCGGCGCCGGGTTATCCCGCCTGCCCCGACCACACGGAAAAAGCCACGCTGTTCGAGCTGCTCGATGCGACCCGCAACGCCGGCATCTCGCTCACCGAGAGTTTCGCCATGTGGCCGGGGGCCAGCGTGAGCGGGTTCTATTTCTCCCACGGGGAATCGCGTTACTTCGCCGTCGGCAAACTCAATCCCGACCAGATCGAGGACTACGCCCGCCGCAAAGGATTGGGCATACCGGTCGTGGAACGCTGGCTGTCATCCAGTTTGGGATATGAACCTTAGTGGTCTCTAGGCTGGACTCTCCCGCCTGCTCAGCCGTCCCGCTACGCGCTGTTTACCCTGGCACATGGCCTGGCCGGTGATCCGGCTTTTCTGTGCGCATTGGATGTGGATAGCACGCGTCAGCGGGTTCGCGTCAGCAAGGAAATATTTTCCCCTTCCGACCACGGGTAGCCACGGCGGGTATCGCATCTTGCGTTAGCGCCACGCTGCGCATCAACCCAGACCTTCGATACTGTATTCAACCTGCAGTTGATGTTCACTGCCCGGGGCGACAGTCACCACATCCACGTCGGCATTGGTGGATTCGACACACAGCATGCCGAGATAACCCTCGGGTCCGAAGTCACCCATCTTTTCAGCTTTTTCGATCCATGGATTCCACACGACAGTGGAATGACTATGGCGTTTCGCAATGCGTATGCGGCGATTGAATCCCGGGTCTTCGATCAGGCAGTCGCGGGCTGAGTCGAGATAAATACGATCGGTTTCAGCACTGATGTGGACGCCGCCTGACTGCATCTTGCGCTTCGAACCATCCACCTTGTCGATATAGGGGCAACCCTCGAGTCCATAAACAACGACCCGGCGTACATCGCTCACTGCGAAATAGGTATGCAGCGCATCGCCCAGGACAAATGCCTGTTGACCGGTGTTGCGTGTGGTCAAATTCATCCCCAAGTGCGCACCGATGGTGACCGTCATGCTTACGTCCGACGGAGTCGACCACTGCTGCAGATTCTTGCTGGCGGCCGCAAGACGTAGCACGAGACGTGTGGCGCCTTCCCCGGTTGCTTGCGTGGACAGCACCTCCCACAGCACGGTGCGCGCAAATCCGTGGCCGGGAAACGCTGCGTCACTGGCGTGCGGACCAAACCATGGCCAGCAGATGGGCACGCCGCCGCGGATGGATTTTCCCGGGGAAAACTTGGCGTACCCACTCAGCCATAAAACCGGCTCCTGGCCCTTGGGTTGGAAGGTCATGACATGCGCGCCCTGCAACGCCAGCATGGCCGTAGCATGGGCGTTGTTGATTTTCGCCACCACCAAACCGCCCGGGCCACTCTCAAAGCGCACATGCTTGTCGATGGCGAATTCACGGTTAAGCCGGTCGATATCGGCCGTTGTCATGCAACACCCCCTTGGGAGAAATAATGGTAAGCATTGTGCTGCCAGGAATCTACTGATAGCGGTACGAGGTACGTCTCATGAATTTCGCACGCAGTATATCCACACCTGCCCAGCGGCCTCAACGCTCCCTGCCTGGGCGCAACGCCATTGTGGGCCGGCGGGTGCCCACAACCGGGCAACAACACAACCCTGTACACGACGCGGATAACCAGGCAGCAGACAATCGCTTTAACCTGAAAACAGCATTTGAACCGCCGGGGTATTCGTTGACCTGCACCCGGTGCCAAGCTCCCACCGGGTGCATTCGGCTCAAGGCTTGATCAGGACAAACAACTTACCGCCACCGCGGTTAATCAGCAGCAGCACACTGTCCTTTTTACCCAGCTTATTCACGGCACGCTGGTAATCGCCGATCATGCGTATCGGCGCGCGATTGACTTCCACGATAACGTCTCCGCGACGCACGCCGGCGGCCGCGGCGGGACTCGCGGCATCGACCCCGCTGATCACCACGCCGCCGTTACCCTGAGGCATGCCCAGCTGGCGTGCCACATCCGGCGTAATGGCCTGCACTTCCAGCCCGGCGAGGGCGGTGTTGCCGCCGACCTGGCTGTCGCCTTCGCTATCGCCCGTGGCAGCATGCTCCATATCCACCGGCTGTTCGGCGATCTTCACCTTCAGATCCGTGGGTTTCTTGTCGCGAATGACGCGCACTTCCACTTCTTTACCCACCTTCATGTCGGCCACCCGGTTGCGCAGGGCGGTGGGGCTATCGACGGGTTTCCCGTCCATGGCAACGATCACATCCCCGGCGATGAAGCCGGCCTTGGCCGCCGGGCTGTCTTTCACCACCTCGCCGACCAGCGCGCCCTGGGCATCGGTTACGCCAAAATTCTTGGCCAGTTCCGGCGTCAACTCCTGTATCGAGACCCCCAACCAGCCGCGCACCACCTTGCCGGTGGAGATGAGGCTCTGCATCACTTTGCGCACCATATTGCTCGGCACGGCAAAACCCACCCCCATGTAACCGCCGTTGCGGCTGAAGATGGCGGTGTTGATACCGATCAGTTCGCCGCTCGCATTCACCAGGGCGCCGCCGGAGTTGCCCGGGTTGATGGCCGCGTCGGTCTGAATGAAATCCTCATAATCGGCGATACCCACGTTGGCACGGCCAACGGCGCTGACGATGCCCATGGTGACCGTTTGATTGAGGCCGAAGGGGTTGCCCATGGCCAGCACGTATTCGCCCGCCTCGAGCTTATCGGAATCGCCCCACGGCACCGTGGGCAGGTCCTTGGCCTTGATGCGGATCACGGCGACGTCGGTTTTCGGGTCGGTGCCCACCACCTTGCCGATGAATTCGCGTTTGTCGCCGAGCAGGACTTTAATCTCATCCGCCTTGTCCACCACGTGATTGTTGGTCACGATATAACCGCTGGAATCGACGATCACGCCGGAGCCCAGGCTGTTCTCCCGCTGGTCCCTGGGCATGGCGTGCCCCTGGGAGAATTGGTCGCCGAAGAACTGGCGGAAGAATGGATCGTTGAAGAAGGGTGACATCTGCTGCATGTCCTTACCGTGAATGACGCGGGTGGTGGAGATATTCACCACCGCCGGCATGACCGCCTTCACCACCGGGACGAAATTCGACTGCACTATATTGGCTGGCGCTGGCGGCATGGCCGGCGTGGACATGGTGGTGCTGCTATTGGCCGGCGCCACCCAATCCATGCGCAGGCTAAAGAACAGGCCTGCCACCAGCCCCACCAGCAGGAATACCCCTGCCACACCACCGACCTTAAGCATGCGTGCACGACGACCGTCAGACATTGATCTCTCCTGGAAATTGGAAAATATACTTTACCGCAGCGGGAATAACCGGCTACCCTCATTGATCCTGCGGGACGCAAAAAGTTCGTCGGTTTGCTTGAGGGGCATCGTTTTATTCTTGTACAGCAGCGAGGCAGGCATCGATATTGGGCACAAGTGTCCTGGAGGGATGCCTGATTTCGTCTCACTCACGCTGCCGGCCTTTGGACGAAAGCTTGCATGCGCGCACCGCTGCACATACATTATGCGCCTTACTTCTTAACCTGCACCGGAGTTCGCTATGTCCCACCGACTGATGATCGCCTCGCTACTGCTCCTGTTCGGCCTGTCCGGCTGCGGCTACAACAACCTGCAGGTGAACGACGAACAGATCAAGGCCAGCTGGGGTGAAGTGCTGAATCAGTATCAGCGGCGCGCGGATCTGGTGCCTAACCTGGTGTCCGTGGTCAAAGGATACGCGACGCATGAAAAGGATGTACTGACCCAAATCACCGAAGCCCGCGCGCGCGTCGGCAGTATCCAGGCGACACCCGAGCTGCTTAACGACCCACAGGCGTTTTCCCGTTTCCAGGCCGCCCAGGGTCAGCTGGGCTCCGCGTTATCGCGCCTGATGGTGGTGTCGGAGAACTATCCCAACCTCAAGGCGGATGGTCTATTCCGTGACTTGCAGGCGCAACTGGAGGGCACGGAGAACCGCATCACCGTGGCGCGCAACCGCTATATCAACGCGGTGCAGACCTATAATGTGACGGTGCGTTCCTTCCCCAGCAATCTCACGGCCATGGCCATGGGCTACCATGTCAAACCGACCTTCAGCGTGGAAAACGAAAAGGCCCTCGCCACCCCGCCCAAGGTGGATTTCGAGAAGCCGGCCACCAGCCCTACCCCCGCCGCGAAGTAACGCTGTCCGCGTCCGTGAGACAATGACCCGAGAACTTCGCAACCTGTCCCTGCGCGCCACCGGCAGAGGTGCTGAATGAATTTACGTCTCCGATCGCCCCTGCTTGCCGTCCTGTGGTGGTGCGCCTGCATGCTGCTGCCGACCGCGGCGCAGGCCGAGGCGGCCATCCCCGCGCTCAAGACTTACGTTACCGACCTGACGCGCACCCTGACGCCCAACCAGCAGGACAACCTGGTGCAACTACTGAAAAACCTGGACACGCGCAAAGGCAGCCAGATCGCGGTGCTCATCGTCCCCTCCACCCAGCCGGAGGCCATCGAGCAGTATTCCATCCGCGTCGCGGACGCCTGGAAGCTCGGTCGCAAAGGCATCGATGACGGCGCCCTGCTACTGGTGGCCAAGGACGACCACGCGGTGCGCATCGAGGTCGGTCGTGGCCTGGAGGGTGTGTTGCCGGATGCCGTGACCAGTCGCATCATCAACGAAATTATTATTCCGTTTTTCAAGCAAGGCGATCTCTACGGCGGACTCCAGGCGGGCAGCGTGCGCATGATACGCATCATCGAAGGCGAGCCCCTGCCGCCGGTGAGCGCCAAACAACCGGGTTGGTCCGGCGTGCAGGACTATCTGCCGATCATCTTTATCGGCATTATCGCCGTGGGCGGCATGCTGCGTGCGATCTTCGGGCGGCTGATCGGTGCCGGACTTGTCGCGGGTATCGCCGGCATGATCTTTTGGGCGATCCTGGGTACGCTGCTCGGCGCCCTGCTGGTCGGCGTTATTATCTTTCTATTCATGCTGGCGGGCGGCGGACGCGGCTTCGGCATGGGCGGCCTGGGTGGTGGCATGGGCGGTGGTGGTGGTTTCAGCGGTGGTGGTGGTGGCTTCGGCGGAGGAGGCGCCTCAGGACGATGGTAACGATGCTCAAAAGACTGTTGCGCCATACCCTCACCCCAAGCTGGCGGGTGCGTCATGTGTTTCCAACGCGCGTCATGCACGCCATTACCGCTGCCATACATCAATGCGAGACCCAGCACCGGGGTGAGATCCGTTTCGCGGTGGAGGCATCCCTGGACGTGCCGGCCCTGCTGCGCAAACAGTCCGCCCGGGAACGCGCCATCGCCGTGTTCGCGCAACTCGGCGTGTGGGACACGGAACACAACAACGGCATACTGATCTACGTGCTGCTGGCGGACCGCGACGTGGAAATCATCGCTGACCGCGGCATCAACCGGCACGTCGGTCGCGAGGCGTGGGAGACCATCTGCCGCGAGATGGAACTCGACTTGCGCCAGGAGCGCTTCCAGGAGGCCGTCCTGCATGGCATCAGTGCCGTCAGCGCCCATCTCACCCATCACTATCCGGGACAGGGGGAGAAAATCAACGAACTCCCGGATCAGCCGGTTATTCTTTAAATCCCTGACACGACCACTCGCCGCACTCCGAGTGACTGCAGTGCCGTCACAACGATGTGGCGTTCTTCGATACGCCTCTGCGACCATCCTTACCCACAGACCCGTGCCGATGCGACACGCGCATCTATTGCGCAACCCTAATTAACTTCTGCACTACCTTATTACTCTATGGAATCACGTACGCGCGAAGGGAGGAATGCAGCGGACCAACGGCGGTCATCTCACGGTGGTGACATATCGCATGACGAAGCGACCAAACAACGCGCTTAATGGTGCATTTTTGTCTTAAAGCTACCGAGAAAAACATGTATATAAGTCAGGGTGAAGCCAAGCGAGGGTAACGGGTGCGCTCCCCTGCCAGCAGCGAATGACGCCACGCTTGCCCGGCATACCCATCTACCAGGGAGTCAACATGAAACAATCATCGTATTTGATATTCACTCCGGCGGTACAGGATCGATTCTGGTCGCGCTTGGCGCCTCGGGACGCTGGACTCGAGGGTCACAGGCAAGATCTACGCGCCGGCGCTGCGCGCCTGGGCCACGACATGGCAGTAAACCCGCGCAAGAAAATTCCCTTCGATGCCCTGGTGGACTACTGGATCACCTACTCCATCCCCTGGCACATTCTGGAACTGGGCACGGAAAGCGCCCTGGTAAAAATGGACACCCTGGGACTGCGCGTGGGTGAGCCGACGGATTTTGTGCTGCGCTTCAAGTGTGATCGGCAGCCGTCAGAACATCATATACCGGCAGTAGTGGAAAAAATCCAGCCGCACGGCGTGACCCTGCGCTTCGCCGATTACACTGAGGAAACCCGCAGGGACCTGACCAGATTGCTGCGCGCACTCTGATTTCCACGTAATCCGAGCGCGCCGCGCGTCGGACATGCCATGTCTGGGAAAACTCTAAACATCCCTGAAAATAGGTTTAACCGCCAAGGACGCCAGGAAAAACAGTAGTGGTGGGCATCGCCCACCCACCCAGGCCAACCCGCGCCACCTGTGGTGGGCAATGCCCACCCTACAGAACGGCCGTCTTGCACGGTGGCGCCGGCAGTCACCATCGCGAGGCGCTATCGGTTAATGCGCAATCGCCACCTGTTCGCGGATCAGGGCCTTCTCCACGATTTCATCCGGTTCCGGATAGCGCGAGTAGATCTCATCCAACACCTGGTTGAATTGAACAGGATCGTAGGACGCCTCCGCCTGCTGTTGCATGTAGGTGAGCAAGGCACGGGAAAATTCGGCGGACAGGCCGAGATCCCGCAGGACCCGCACGATGCCGGTGTCGGCATCCGTCAGTACCAGCCGCAGTCCCAGGCCCTGACATTCTTCGGCCTCGGGAAAGTCCAGAAGATCCTGCGGAGAACTGTGGGGTGTATAGGCGAGGTCCGACCAGTCGGTCGCGCCGTCGATGCGATACAGCAGGAGCAATACCGGGCTTTCAAAATAGATCGCCAGTTCGATGTGGCCCGTATTGAACGCGCCGATCTCCTCATCGGTCAGTTCCGGCCAGAAGAAACGCAACTCCGGCCGGTCGTGTGAACCGCGCCAGCCAAATTCGATACCCTCCGGAAAACCGCTGCGTCCCGCCAAATAGGGCTTGCCCACTTCCAGGCAGTAGGTCCCGCGTTCCTTTTCTTTTGCCATGCTTAACTCCTGTGTGGCGACCGCCTCAACCCTGCATCAGTCGAAGCATCTCAGACAACCGTGTGGATGCCTTCTCACTTCCTTGTATCTGCCATGACTGCATGGCCTCCCTTCCCTCCTGCACGTACTGCTTGCGCTCATCGTCTTGCATGAACTCCTCGAGGAGGCGCGTGACGCTGCCCGATTCCGCTGTAGCCACTAGCGGATACTGCTGCAAAAACCTGACATACAATGCCAACGTCTCGGTTTCGCCCAATCCCTCCTGCCCCGCCAGATGATCGGCCGCGCCAAAGTGAAACGCAATGGCATTACGCTGCTTGCGCGGATGGCGCGCGAAACTGTCTGCCGGGATCGCACGCATGCAGAGCGCGGCGAAAAGATCGAACTGCCCGGCCAGGCGTTCGAGGGCCGACGGGGCGCGTTGCGTCGTACCGAACCATTTGTCAAATAAACCCATGTTGGTTCCTCGCGGGTTGCGGCGACACGTTCTGGCTATTGATCATTGGGCGGATGACAGTCGTGGGGTATGCGTAGGATGGACATCGCCTACTGCACCACGGCCACCGACGCCCCCGATGGCGGGCGATACCCACTCTACATTCAAGATTGATGTTACGCATGCATTCGAAGACGGTCACAATTTATTTCATACTCGGTAATTGGGGAAATATAACATTTACATTGCAGCATAACGATGGGTCGGGCAGTGCGACATTATTGCAGAGTCTGGCTGGCGCCCACGACATTGGCGATACCTTGCATCAGCGCCAGGCGCTCCTCCGCCCGGGAGATATCCGCGCCGGGCGGGTGTATGGCATCGAGCAGTCGGCGTGCCTCCTCGCAGAGCGCCGCGAGTTGCGCGGCATCGAACAGACCCAGCACAACCCGCAAGGCCGCCGGCGACTCGCTCAACAAGGTAGGCACCAGTTCGTCGCCGGCGATAGGCGAATCGGCGCGCAATAAGTGCGCCGTCAGGGGGTACTCCAGCAAACTCAGGTGCATGGCATGAGCCGCCTGCTCCTGCTCGATCTCTTCCCGGGCCAGCGGGTCGTCGGCGGATGCCCGGATCACCACCGTCATCACCACCGCGTGCAGCTTGAGCAGGGCCTTTGCCTCAAGCGCCAGGTTGGCGTCACCCTTGCTGTGGATGTACAGCCGGTCGATGCGCTCCTTAAACAGTAGAATCACGTCCGCGTCCACCGCGCCCAGCAGGGCCACCATGTCTTCCAGCAGCTGTTTGAAGTCTGTGTGAAAACGCGCCAGCTCCTGTTGATCACGCTTCCACGCCGTCTCCACATCGGGCTGTTGCGGTGCAGCGGAAAACAATCGCGGGTTTTCGGCCTTACGCTGAATATGCCGCTCCCAGAAACCGGGTTTGGCGGAGAACCTGATCATCATACACGACCTTGTCCGGACTGATCTTTAAAGTACAGAAAGCGGCCTAGTGTAACGGAAGCGGCACGGAAAAGCAGGGTGGAATAACGACGCGGCCGACCCAGGGCCGAATGCCGGCCGGTGGCGGGCCCGCCCGCAGTGCGCTGCGGTGTTCGACAAGGAGAACTTCCTGTAGCGCCCACGGAGGGTGCGGGACAGGACGCGCTGCGCGGAAATCCGCATGCAAAAACGGCCTTTCACTGATCTCCTTAGTCAAGTCCGTAGTGGCCCTCCCAGGTAAGCTTGAAGACCACGATGAACGACATCCCGGCTGATCTAAATGATTTAAATCAAATCATGCCAACGAAAAATAACCAATGCGGGAAGTCGACAAGTGGACGCGACGAACAAGCGGCGTGGAAGATTTGGAACAGCGGGATCGCTGACTAAAGGCGAAACGAGGGTTGTGTAAGATCAGCTCCGGGGCATCACTTGCATTGACCCAGGGATGCAGCGGCGCACTGACGCCCATCGATCCAGGTGGCCTTGCTGAAGTCGGCGTTCTTGAGTATGGCGTTGCTTAGGTTGGCGCCCAGAAGATTGGCATAGCTCAGATTGGCATCATTCAGAACGCTGCCGGAGAGGTCGGTGTTGCGTAATTCTGCACCTTTCATGTTGACGGCGCGCAGGTCGGCGGCGTGCAAATTGACGGCGCTGACATTGGCATAACTCAGATCGCTGGTGGCCAGATGAGCGCCCTGCAGGTCGGCGCCGACCAGAGACGCATTGCTCAGATTGGCGCCGGTGAGCTGTGCACGCGCCAACTGCGCGCCTTCCATGTGGCAGTAACTCCAGTTGACTCCCGGCGTCGCAGGCGCGGCGCAGTCTGGAGCACCGGTGACAGCGGGATCGGGATGTCGCAGGTAAAAAAATATTCCTAATAGCAGCACGATGCTTCCGCCCAGGAGTAACGAGGCTAGCAGCGGGTGGCGCACCGGATCTTCGATGGGACGGGCGAGCTGCGCACGCCGATTGCGATGCACGCGAAAACGGTTGGGCTCGGCGGCGCGGCGGTCGGCGTGGCGCTTATCCTGGGTCTTGCCTGGATCGTGCCCAAGTGCGGTTTCCGGGGATTCCCGCCGGCGGCCCTCGGCCAGGCGCTCATCGGCGTGCATGCGCGCAATGAGCAGGCGCTGCTGGTCTTCTTCGGTTACCACATGGCGCATGACCTCCGGGATCAACACTGGAAGGTCCACCAGGGTTTGCCAATGGGTCTTGTCCGTGCTTAATTGGTCTGCATCGGTAATACGGCCGAGGAGGATGAAGCTGGAGATCATGGCGGCGGGGAAAGGTCCGCGGACAACGCCGTTACGGCGTGTGTACCAAAGGTGTGGGTGTTCGTTTTCCCCGTGCATGGTGTAATTAAAGCATAGAAATGGTGCAGTGCTGACCGTTTGCGATCATCCCCCGGGATAAAATCCGTCCCGATCGGCCAGCCTTCAAGTGGCAACCGGCTCTTGCAGACAGCTCAACGGGGTTTCCAGGGAGTGATTCCCAACGGCGATATACGCCACGCCACCGGACACCGTCACGCTCCAGTTTACAGATCGCTCGAGATATTCCGCGAGTTGCTGAATCAGGGACTGTTCCACCGTCCAGATCGCCAGATTGGACATACCTGCGAGGCCGGCCAAATGCTGGCCCTCCCACACCCGGCGACGTTGGCCACTGAGCAGTAACAGCACGCGCGTCGCGTGCCGGCAGGCCTTGGTGATGCGCGTCGCATCCGGCAGCCCCACCTCCAACCACAGTCCGACCCGGTTGTCCGCGTCCAGGACCCACAGGTCGGGTTGATCGCCGTCGCTGATGCCCTTGGTGAACACCAGTCCCGATTCGTAGAACAAGGCGTAGGCCAGCAAGCGCGTCACCAGGCGCTCAGCGGTCTCCGATGGATGCCGTGCGAGGGTGGCGCGCAGCTCTGTATAGACCCCGCGATCGGAGTCCGCGAGCTGCACAGTGGCGCGATAAATGGTGGTGCCGGTGGCCATGGGTTTACTCGGTGGCAGTACGGGAAGCATCGACACGGTCAGCGCTGCCGGCCAACGTCAGGCGCAGGCGCAGACCCGCTTCGGTGGTGTAGCCCACTTCGACAAAACGGATGTGTCCCGCCGCATCCAGGATGAAACTCGCGGGTACGCCGCGTATCCCCCAGCGCTTGGCGAGTACGCCGTCGGCATCGTTGATCACGGGAAAGGTCAGATGATGCTGCATCATGTATTGCAGTACCACCTTGTCCGCGCCGGACTGCGTGGCGATGGAAAGAACCTGGTGATCTTGCGCGATGGCATTGATGCTGTCCTGCTCCAGTTTGCACACCGGGCACCAGGTGGCCCAGAAGTGCACCAGCACCGGCCGGCCCCGTAACCCGCTGAGTGAGGCGCTTGCACCATTCAGCAAGCTACCTTCCACTGTCATCGCGCTACCGGCGGGCAGGTCACGTGTCTGCCAAGCATGCACCCCCGCTAACGCCAGGACAAACAGCGCCACCTCAGCGGCATAGATCCACCAACGCCGCCAACGCCTGGACTTGGGCGCCGCAGGGACATTCGTTTCTTCATTCATGGAGCATTGCCAGATACGGGCCCATGGACTCCCGGAATATTTTCCACTCTCATGTCTGGGCAGCCTGTGTGGTCAACCCATCCAGCAGGGCGGTCATCTTATCGAGGATCGCGCCGCGCTCGCCGATGGCGTAGCGCTGAGCGATCTCCTGCGGCGCAGCATAACCCACCCACACTTGGCCTTGGGTATCCTCCCAAGCCAGCACCCGCAGTGGAAGATCCAGACCGATGCATGGATTGCTTCGCATCAACGGCGACCCCAACTTGGGATTTCCGAAGAGCAGAAGTTGGGTGGGAGGCAAGGCCTCGCCGACTTTCTCCGCGGCCAGGGCATGGTCGATGCGCGCGGCCACGGCAATACCCTTCTCCCCGAGGGCCGCGGCCAGACGGTCGAGGGTAATTTGCACGCTATATCGGCTTTTCTTGCTGATCACTGCCAATACTCCTTTCCTGGGTTCGTCCGATACACCATTGAGAAAAGGCATCACCCGCGCTTATATTCACGCAGGACCACCCAAAGAATCTGACCGACAAAAACGGCCAACGTGGCGACGGCAGGATACACCGCCCACCCTGCCTCGGCCAGCAGCAACATACCGCATGCCGGAAACATCACCGCACGCAACAGGCTGCCGCGGGCGAGCTGTCCACGCACCCGTGTGGTCCAATCATTGCTGGCACCGGGCTGCAACCACAGGGGCAATAAATAACTCACCGCCCCCGTCACCAAGGGTAATAAAAACATGAAAAAGAAAAGCATCACACTCAGACGTGGCGCGAGCAGACCCAAGCCGTGCAACAGGCCCGAAAACAGCACCAGGGCAAAGCCAAACAAAGCGCCGACTAAGGCAGTGGCCGCACCACGCAGCTGTCGATGTTGGCGCAGCGTCGCCAGTATGAGTGCCGTGAGCGGTGGCATCCACATCAGCAGACCAAGCCCTGCCAGCATCGGGGCCCAAGCCGCACCGACACCGACGAGCAAGGTCCCGCCGGCAACGTACTTCAGGCCTGAGCGCATGCGCCGGCTGACATCTGGGTCGGCATAGTTGCCCGCCGTGGGCAACAGCACCTGCAAGGTACCGATGGCCGTCAGCCCGACGAACCCCACAAGATTGAAATGCAAATGCAGGCGACGCAGCAGCGTCCACTGTTGCGGCCATATCGTACCCGCGAGTATCGCCAGCAGCCCCAACACCAGAAAGAGCAACGCCGCCTGATACCAGGCCAGTCCTGGGTGCGATACGCCCAGGGACGAACTGCGCCGTCGGTGCATCCAGCCTAGCATGGCGAGGGCGGCTACCAACGCCAGGAGAGCGCCCGCCTGTAGTAACACGACCGCTGACTTCGCCAACCCCGCCACGGCCGATGCCCCGCCTGCCAATGCCAACAACGGCAACAGTATAATTGTTTTGTTTTCCGCACCGGTGCGTGTCAGCACCGGGACAAAATGACCCATGACCGCCAATATCAACGGCAGTATGCCCAGGGCCATCGCCGTGTGCACGCCCCAGTAGGGAATTTCGGCGCCACGCATCAACCACAACACCACGACAAAACTGGTCAGTGCCAGAAATGCCGGGAGCATTAGTAATTTTCTATTTTTTTTCTGCATCGTCGGTCGTCCATTACTTGCGTAGCGTCGCCCACATTAACCATGCCCCTTGTGCCAGGCAAGGCCATCGGACTGTCCTGGTGACGAATTTGAGAGACTTGCGCACTCATTCGCGCCGCACCGAGGCGCATGGCGATGGCCGCCCTCTGGTTTTGGAATGCGGGGGCCTGCTCTCGCTTAAAAGAAAACGGCGGCAAACCGCCGCCTTGTGGGGCGGCGTCATCCAACAACTTGTGGTTTTACAGTGAGGTGTTTTGATAACGCAGTGCGAGCAAAATATTATCGCGGGCGCCATAACCGCGCCCCGTTCGGCCAGCTTGACTGCCCGTCAGTCCCGAAACAGTCTTTCTTTGATGGTTTCGATTTCCATATCCAGTTCGAGGGAAAATTTGTTATTGCAGAATTCCAGCAGCGGCAAAGTGTTCAAGGCCAACTGTAATGCATAGGGTTGGAGCGTCCCGATGTCCTTGCGTGCCAGCATTTCCAGCGCCGCATCCAGACTCGGTTGTTCGATGATGGTCTCCTCGACCAGGGAGGACGAATTCTTTTCATCGCTGACACACAGACGATCACCACCATTCGTGCTGGCGGTCTTGAGGCGCCGGTGTGCAATCACCAACATCCCCTCAAGGCCATCGGCGAGATCGTGTCCCATGGTCACCAGCCCGATGCTGGCAGTGATACGGATATCCTTGCCATCGACGGAAAAAGGTTTGGCGGAAACCTCGGAACGCAGACGCTCGGCCAGTACCGCCGCCTCGACGCGTCCGGACGACAGGCTAACGAGAGTGAATTCCGCGTTGCCGATACGTGCAACGGTATCATCCTTGCGAGTTTTGGACTGTAGCAGTTTCGCCAGCCAGATCAGCACCTGATCGGCAATATCGTCGCCGTGCTGCTGGCGCAGAGTGGCGAAGTTATCCAAGCCGATCTGTATGATGGACAGCGTGATGTTCTTCTTTTTCGAGGCCGCGACGATCGCCTCGCTATTGTCGAGCAGATAGCGGCGGCTGTGCAATTGCGTCAGCGGGTCGATATTGGAGGCCGCGCCAAGGGTCGCCGCAGAATCAGCGAGATCGGCGCCATGCTGATCCGACAATGCATGATTGCGCACGCACGACAGCAACTGCATCGAGTCGATAGGCTTCGTGATAAAATCATTTGCGCCGCAGGCGAAGGCGCGTTCGCGCGTGATGTCATCGTCGGCCCCGGTCATCACGATGATGGGGATACCTGCGATGCGCGATAGATCCGCGGCGCGTATGCGGCAGATCATGGAATAGCCGTCGAGGCGCGGCATTTGTACGTCGCTGATGATGACCTGCACGCTCTGGTCGCTCACCAGCTTTTCCCAACCGGCCTCGCCGTCCTCGGCTTCAAGGATATCGAATTCCTGGTTGAGCACCCGGTTGACCGCGTGCCGCATTACCCGCGAATCGTCGATCACCAGCACGCGCGTCTTTTCCGCCGAACCGACCGCCCTCTGCATAGTGCTGTCTTCCTGATTTTGTCTAAAGCGCCCGTCGCAAGCCCGTGCAATTCCTTCCTGGCTCAAACCCAGCCATCAACAGGAAACGTGCACAAATTATGCCAATAGCATGATTATCAATCCATTTCAGCATTGAATTCATGGGCAAGGTAGAGCAAAACCCCGTCCGCCGCACATATCGACGCAGGACCCACTGCACACAGGCTTGAATGATATCCCCACTCAGCCCACCCTCCGTGGCCCGAATGTGCCGTTTTATCGTCTGCTCTGACTCTGCGGGCCACCCC
>JAYUFH010000189.1:0-1962 GCA_043738765.1 Pseudomonadota bacterium
TTCCTGCGGTACGCGGACTTGACCACCGCCACCGGTGTGTCCGGCGAGCGATGCTGCAGCAGGATGCGCTGTGCCTCGACGATCTGCCCGGTGCGCCGCCCGCTTTTCGGGTTGTACAGGGCGACGACAAAATCCGCCTGCGCCGCCGCCGTCAGGCGTCGCGCGATCACCGGCCAGGGGGTGAGCAGATCGGAGAGAGAGATGGAGCAGAAGTCGTGGGTGAGGGGCGCACCGACCAGGGCGGCACAGGAAGACAGTGCCGTGGCGCCCGGAATAACCTCGACTGTAATGTCTCCATCGGGGCGCCATCCGGATTGCAGCAGGACTTCGAAGGTTGGTCCGGCCATACCATAGACGCCGATGTCCCCCGACGAGATCAGCGCCACGGTTTTACCCTGGCGCGCGTGCTCGTAGGCCTCGGTGCAGCGATCGAGTTCCTCCGTCATGCCCTTGCGGATCACTTCCTTGCCGTGCAGAAGTTCCTGCACCAGTTTGATGTAGGTCGAATAGCCGATGACGACATCGGCCTCGGCAATGGCGGCGCGGGCGCGGTAGCTCATATGCTCCTGCGCGCCGGGCCCGAAGCCCACGAGAAATATTTTTCCGTTACTCATCATCTGTCCTCGCGATGGATACCGTGGCGTTCCTGCCGTCCGCGCCACGATGTTTGTGTTTCTCGACCAACAGTTGATCGAGTCCGGCCTCGGCGGCGAGCAGTGCTGCCGCTTCGGCCACTGCCGGCGTGCCCATGTGCTTCAATACCGTCGCGGAGGGATTCGGCACCGGCACCTGCGCCAGTTGCTCCGCGGTAAAAAAATGCACGGGCCACTTCTGGTGATCGGCCAGCGACAGGATGCAGGCCTCGTCGTGCTTCTTGTCGATGGTGGCAATGCCGCCTACTGCCTCGCGGCCCAGGCCCGCCAGGGCCAGTGCCTGGTCCAGGGCCGTCTCCAGGGTTTCAAGCGGCGTGCCGCGATCGCAGCCCACGCCGACGATGATGCGCATCAATTCTTCTCCATGGCCGCACCGGTGGTTGGTGGCCGGTAGACCACCAGGCGCTCATGCAATTGTTGCCACAGCGCCGCGGGAATTTCACGGTGGGTCACCCACAGCACGGCGTGGTGCGCGGCCAAGTCCACGTCCTCGAGGCGTTCGAATAAATGAATGTTGCGTGGCAGTGGCGTAGTCCGCGTCCACCATTGTTTCGATCCCGCCTCCTGCACGAAGGCGATGGGTTCTTCGTTGACCACGTGCGCCGACACGCGGGTGATGTTGATCTTGGGCGCCTCCACCCGCCAACCCAGTTCACGCCCCAGAATATCAACGGGAATAGTCTTGCCGGCGTCGGAGGCGGTGGTCAGCACCGCGCTGGCGCCGAGGATGGCCGCGACTTGTTCGGCGTAGGCATTGGCCCCGCCCACGTGGCCGGAGAGTACTGGAATAACAAACTGCGCGGCATCGTCCACCACCAGCACGCCAGGGTCTTCGTCCTTGGACTTGAGATGCGGCGCAATCAGGCGCACCACGGCGCCGAGTGAGATGAAGAACACGATCTGGTCGTAGTTGGCGAATAATGAAGCCATCTGCGCACTGAATGCGCCGGCGTAGGGTTTTACGTTGTTCGATAGGCCCGCGACCTGGCCGGCGAATTTTTCCGCCACGATCACTTCCGCCCCAGGCAGGTGGGGCGCCAGCCGTTGCACCAGCCCGGCGCCGTGCCGGGTGATGGCCACCAGGGCGACGCGTGTATTTTTCTCTGTATCGCTACTCATGCAATTTCCTCCAAGGTTTTCTTGCGACAACCGCGTTGCAAGGGGCCGCGCGTGCGTTGTGGCTGTTTTACCAGCAACAGCGACAGGTAGTTAACTTTCTCGCCTTTGAGGCGTGTGATATCGCGCACGATGCGTTCTTGCGGTGTGCCGACCTTTTCCAGGAAACAGCTGTGTGCCAGAAGGTCGTGGC
>JAYUFH010000190.1:0-1947 GCA_043738765.1 Pseudomonadota bacterium
TGACGGCGTCGATCAACCAGAACAGCGAGAACGCCAAGGACACCGATGGCATGGCGTCTAAGGCCGCCAAGGAGGCCGTTGAAGGTGGCGAATCGGTGCGGCTCACCGTGGGTGCCATGAAGTCCATCGCCGACAAGATTTCCATTATCGACGACATCGCCTATCAAACCAATTTACTGGCGCTCAACGCGGCGATCGAAGCCGCGCGTGCCGGCGAACACGGCAAGGGATTCGCGGTAGTGGCCGCCGAGGTGCGTAAGCTGGCAGAGCGCAGCCAGGTCGCCGCGCAGGAAATCGGCGGGGTCGCCAGCAACTCGGTGCACCTGGCCGAGAAAGCCGGAAGACTACTGGACGAGATCGTGCCATCGATCAAAAAGACCTCCGATCTGGTCCAAGAGATTGCGGCGGCGTCGGAGGAACAGTCCATGCCTATCCGGTTGACGCCCAAGGACACTACCTGTAGTGATTATGCCTTCGCCGGGGTGGTCGGATGATTCCAGTACCCGCTGTACAGGGCGTCGTAAGTGGGTCCCGCGACGGATGTTCCTATACCAAGCGCCGAGGCGAATGCCGTCATCGGGTAGAAGCGACGGTTAAACCGGAACACGAATTCGTTGAGGTAGGCGGGCAGGTGCTGTGCGCTCACGCCGTGGTGCGTTCCGAGCAGCCACGCCTTCAGGTTGGAGAAAATGAGATGGATCATCGGCAGCGCCTTCTCGGCTTTCTCGGGATCGCCGCCGAGCACGACGGGCTCGTGGTGGTAGCTGAGGATCGTCAAGTTGTCGTATCCCTGCCAGCCGTCGGTGATGACCTGGCTGTGCGTCTCAATGTTGTCGGTGACGAACGTTTCCAAGGAACGCTTGCCGCGATCCGCCATTGCCTGCAGGCGCAGACGTCCCGCGTAGACGGTGCGACGGCCGCGCGGGTTCTGCTTCTTGCGGACCTCGACGGCACCGGCGACATAGGTCTTGTGGTGAACACCGCGCCCTTCGCCCCGCGTCTTGCCACCGATGAGCGTCTCGTCCAGCTCGACCGGCCACGCTGCGCCGATGCGGTCCCGGTCGGGGCGTACCATCCCGGCGCGCAACTTGTGCAGCATTTGGAACGCCGTCTCGTAGCGGCTCAGTCCAAGCTGCCGCTGGAACTGCAACGCCGACATGCCCGGCGTCTGTGTCGTCACGAGGTATGCTCCCCAGAACCAAACCTGCAGCGGCGTGCGGGTCGCATGCATGACGGTTCCTGCCGTGAGGTACGTGTTGCGCTGGCAGGCGCGGCACCGCAAGACCGTCGGACGGTTCTCGAAGCGGTACGCCGCGCGCACTGCGCCACACCCAGGGCACGTGAAGCCCTCTGGCCAACGGACTCGCTCCAGATAGGCACCGCAGGCCCGCTCGTCGGGAAACATCCGTTGGAAATCAAGCAGAGTTGTCGGGTAACGATTCGCCATCCCAAAACACTACCCATAGTGGTCTTGGGCGTCAACCGGATAGGCATGGATCAAACAACATCTGCGCATCAAGCGCTTTCTGGGCACGAGCGAGAACGCAGTGAAGACACAAATCTGGTGCGCCGTGTCCACCTACGTGCTGATCGCCATCATCAAAAAGGAGCTTCACCTCAATGCCTCGCTCTACACTTTGCTACAGACTTTATCGGTCTCGGTTTTCGAGAAAATGCCTTTATCGAAAGCGTTTTCTGACAGCAGTTACAACTCCAACGAGACCGGCCCTTGCAATCAACTGAATCTATTCACGATTTAACCGGACACTAGTGGAATGATACAAACTTTGATACTGCAATTATAGGTAAATCCTACCGTATGTTATTGCACTGAAATCAAGGGGACCTCCTATGGCGCCTCAATAGCACCCATATCCCTGAGTCCCTGTGGGCGGCTTTGCAACAGGAAATCCGACCACACCGGCACGGCGCTGCCACCACCCATCG
>JAYUFH010000191.1:0-1945 GCA_043738765.1 Pseudomonadota bacterium
TGAAGCCGCCCTATATTATGAAGACCAAGGGGCCGATCACGAGGTCGGGCGGGTGAACGAAGGCGAGCTCATGGGCGAAATGTCCTTCTTCGACCGCAAACCGCGCTCGGCGCGGATACGCGCTACCGCCAGCAACACTCAGGTATTGGTATTATCCCGCGCCAAATACAAGCGCCTGCGGGTCGAACATCCCTATATTGCTGTGAATTTGCTCGAACATGCCATCATCAGCCTGGATCATCTGTTCCGCAGTTTGTCGAGCGATGTAGCCAAATTTTCCCAGTACATCTACGGCAGCGGAAAGAAATAATAGTTCACTCGCCCACCGATTCCGGTCCCGCCGCCCAGGGCGGTACCAGGGTATGGGCCACCTCCAGGTGATCGAGGACACGGGCCACGACGAAGTCCACCAGGTCCTCCACACATTTGGGCCGCTGATAGAACCCGGGGTTAGCCGGTAGGATCACTACCCCCAGACGCGCCAGTTTCAACATGTTCTCCAGGTGGATGGCGGACAGCGGCATCTCCCGCGGCACCAGGATAAGCTTGCCCTGCTCCTTAATAACGACGTCTGCCGCGCGTTCGATCAGGTTGTCGCTGGCACCATTGGCGATGGCCGACAGGGCGCCGCTGGTACAAGGGCACACCACCATGCGAGCGGGTGCGCCGGAGCCACTGGCGGGGGGTGAAAACCACTCGTCACGGGAGAGTACCGTGAGCAAACCAGGCTTCACGCCATAGTGTGCATTGAAAAAGGCCTCCATCTCCGCCGGGCGCCCGGGCAGTTTCAGGTCGGTTTCGTGGGCCAGTACCACCTGGCCCGCCGCGGACACCATCAGATAGACGCGCCGGCCGGCCTTGAGTAAATACTCCAGCAAACGCAGGCCATAGGGCGCGCCGGAGGCGCCGGTCATGGCGACGGTAATGGCGTTGTGGTTCATGCGCGTCTGGCCGCCCGGTCCGCCAGACGCGCCAACAACTTGGCGTGGATGCCGTCAAAACCCCCATTGCTCATGATCAACACTTGATCGCCGGTCTGAAGCTCGCGGTCGAGCGCCGCCACGATGGCGTCCACCGTATGGTACGCGTGGGCGCGATCACCGAGAGCCGAGAGCACCTCGCCCATGTCCCACTGGAGGTCTGCGGGTTGCAGCAACAGCACTGCGTCGGCCGCCTGCAGGGCCGGCGCCAGCTGGGCGCGGTGCACGCCGAGGCGCATGGTGTGTGAGCGCGCCTCAAGCACCGCCACCACGCGCCGGTCACCGACGCGCGCGCGCAAGGCATCGAGTGTTACCGCGATGGCGGTAGGGTGGTGGGCAAAATCATCATACACCGTCACACCATCCACCATGCCACGTAACTCCAGCCGGCGCTTCACGTTGCGGAAGGTGGCCAATGCCTCGATGCCCACTTTCGCAGGTACGCCCGCGTGACGCGCGGCGGCGATGGCCGCGAGGGCATTCAGCACATTGTGCTTGCCAATGAGATCCCAGGACACCTCGCCCTGGAGTGTCTGACGGAAGTACACGCGGAAACGACTGCCGTCGGCCTGGACCGGCTCCACATGCCAACCGTCTGCATCGCCAAAGCGTTCCACCGGAGTCCAGCACCCCTGCTCCAGCACCGCAGCAAGATGGACGTCGGCGCTGTTCACCACCAGCAACCCGGACCGCGGCACCGTCCGCACCAGGTGGTGGAACTGACGTTTGATCGCCTCGATGTCCGGGAAGATGTCCGCGTGGTCATATTCGAGATTATTCAGCAATGCGGTACGCGGACGGTAGTGCACGAACTTGGAACGCTTGTCGAAAAAAGCCGTGTCGTATTCGTCCGCCTCGATAACGAAGAACGGCGCATCGCCGAGGCGCGCCGACACACCAAAATTTTCCGGCACCCCACCCACGAGAAAACCCGGTTTCAGATTGGCGTACTCCAGTATCCACGC
>JAYUFH010000192.1:0-1942 GCA_043738765.1 Pseudomonadota bacterium
CCACCACCACCGTCACCGTCACTGGTCCAGGTGGTGGTCGCCATGGGGTAGGGATCCGCCATCCCGGTATTAAGCCAGGCGTCGAGGAGGTTCACGCCCTCGTCCGCAAGGAACGAGTTGGTACGCTTGTTGGCCAGATAAAGGAACTGAATGTATTCCCAGCTCGTCGGCTGATACATAAGGCTGATGGTCGCCGTCACCGCGCCCGTGGGCGGATCCAAGATCACGTTATCGTAGTACTCATAGGTGCCGGTACCCGACGGACAACCGAACTGACAGAACGGCACTGGCAAGGCATTGCGCCTGGCCGCCTCGGCGTACTTCATACCATAGGGCGGAATACGATTGTCCGAGTCCACGTGGTTGTTCAGCACGAAGTGGAAGGTATCCTGGACCACGCCAATCGGCTTCTGTGCCAACTGTTGCAGCGTCATCGTAACTTGGCCGGTAACACGGTCGAAGGTCAGTGGCAACGCGCCGGAGACACCAAAGCCCATCAGCTGGGTGGCCCACTTCTGGGTCATGCCGCCATGCACTTCATAGATCCGGGTATTGGTGCCCTTGAGGTCGAGCAGTGTATTGACCTGGCGCTGCGTGCCATCCAGGGTGACCGTGAGTGCTCCGTATTTGCCATCCTCCCGCAACAGCGTGCCGGTGGAACTGTACCACTGGGTGTTGAGCCACATACGCCGGCCCTCGGGATACCCGGAGATGAGCTTGTGACCCGTCAGGTTGGTTACTTTCACGGTATTACCAGACACCGCCAGGGAGGCCGCCTGCTTGAGGTTGACCTGGGCGCGCACCACACCGTCGTCAATGGCCGCGATCTGGTCTGCGGTCAGGCCACCGCCCAGGCGCAACTTGCCCTGGGCATCGAGGTACTTGATGGCCTGCGGCACCCAGTAGTTACCGCCTGTAAGATTGTGCAACGGCATATCCTTGCGGGTCTTGGGATCGTTGTGCAAGGTGCTGGAGGATTGACCGACCACGGGGGACAGGTGACAGGTCTGGCAAGTGAAGAAGCGCGTATCGCCGTCTTCGTAGTTGCCACTCGTGCCCGCCAGCAGGGTGTTGTTATACGCCGTGGCGATCGCGCCGGCCTTCAGATCCGCCGGTAGCTTGGCATAGTCGGACACCTTGAACGTTGGCCACACGCTGGCCTTGTTCTCGCTGTAAGTGCGCTCAACAACACCGTACTGGTAGGGGAAATTGTTAAACGCCGCCTTGCCCTCCACCGGCGAACCCAACACGCCGCTATAAGTGCCCCTCATCAACGGGAACTGGGCGCCGTTATTGTGCGCCAGGTCACCGGTCAGCGGGTTCGATACGTCGTGACAGGTGCCGCAAAAATCCGGCGAACGATGAAACTTGGAATTCAGCGACGGGTGCTTGGTGATGGAGTTGGTATAGGGACCTAATTTGCCGGGACCGGGCCACATGACGTACTGCCCCGCGCCGTAATAACCAGTGGCGGGACTCTTCTTGTCATTGGCAATGAAGGGGTAGACCTGCACCCCCGGATATTCGGATTGATTAGGATTGGTCATGCGATGACAGGTGTCGCACTCGATGCCGTTGGCGTCGTGAGATGAGCGCAACGCCGAACCATCGGTTGGCGTCGAGCGCCCCGCCAGCCAACCGCTGGAGGAGTGGCAACGGATACAGAAATCGCCGGAGCCGTTAAAGTCCTGTTCGGCCACACCGAGGGTTGCCCAGAACACCGGGTCGCGTCCCGCTTGCGACATCATGCTGCCACCCCAATTATGCCCGGGCTCTACCGCCTTGTTGTAATTGGCGTGACAAAAGCCGCACTGCTTCGCGGGATCGAGACTGCGGTTCACACCGGCCTGTGGGCCAATGTTGACCTGCTCCGGTTGCGTGCCGGGCATTTGGATTTCAGTGGGTACGGTGGTAGCGGCCAACGCGCTGCCGGGGAAAAAAG
>JAYUFH010000193.1:0-5157 GCA_043738765.1 Pseudomonadota bacterium
CCGTCGCCGCGCTTGATCTCCCCGCCGAGACCCACGTCCGCGATATTGGCCAGCGTAACAGGTACGCCCTTGCGCACGCTGACCACCGTCTGCTTGAGGTCATCCAGGGTCTGGATGCGGCCCTGTCCGCTAACGATGAGTTCCTCCGCGCCACGCTGTAGAAATGCGCCGGGTACATTGAGGTTGGCGTTCTCCAGCGCCTGGCGCACGTTATCGGCGCTCACCCGATAGGCCAGCATGCGCTGGGGATCCAGCCGCACTTGGTACTGCTTGACGTCGCCGCCGATGGACACCACCGACGCGATGCCGCCCAGCGACAGGAGGCGCGGGCGGATTTCCCAATCGGAAATCGTGCGCAGGTCCATGGGCAAAACCGTGTCGCTCGTTAACGCGTACTTCACCAGCCAGCCGACGGCCGACGTGACCGGCAGCATCACCGGCGGCTGGGTACCGGCGGGCAGATTGCCGGCGATGCTCTGGATGCGCTCATTGACGAGCTGGCGGTCCAGATAAATGTTGGTGCCGGCGTGGAATACGACGACGATGGTCGACAGCCCCACGGAGCTGGAGGAGCGCACCACGTCCACGCCCGGCGTACCGTTGATGGCACTCTCCAGCGGATAGGTAATGAGCGCCTCCACGTCCTGGGGTGCGAGGCCTGGCGCCTCGGTCTGGATGACCACCTGCGGCGGGGCGAACTCCGGAAACACGTCCACCGGCATCTGTTTCAAGGTATAGCCGGCGGCGAGAAACGCCACCACGGTGATGGCGAGCACCAGCAGGCGATTGTTGAGCGACCAGGCAATGAGGCGATTGAACATGGTTTATTCCTCCGCCTCCGTCTTTCCACCCGTGAGCCACAGGGTGTAGATCTCGCGCGCACCCTGGGTGACTACGACGTCGCCCGGCACCAGGCCGGATTTTACTTCCGTGTACTGGTCGTCGCCGGCACCCTCGGTGATGTCCACACGGTGATACTTGTCGCCTTCACGCACAAAAACGAATTTCTCTCCGCTCGCCTCGAGGATCGCGGCGTTGGGTACGGTGAGCGCCGCCGCGTTCTGCGCGAGCACGATATCCGCTTGGGCAAACAGATTCGGCTTGAGCAGACCCTGCCGGTTGTCCAGCATCACCCACACGTCCACCGTGCGGGTTTCCGGATCCAGCGTTGGGCCGACGAAACTCACGACGCCGTCGAGGAGTTTATCCGGGTACGCGAGCAGCCGCACAAAGACCTTCTGTCCCGTGCGCACCTGTCCGAGGTCTTCCTCGTACACTTTTCCGATGACACGCATGCGGGCGCGGTTGCTGAGATGAAACAGAGTCGTGTTGGGTTCCACGCTTTGACCCACGATGATATTGCGTGCGTCAATCACGCCGTCCATGGGCGCGTGCACCGCCACCGTGGGCGGCGGGTTACCGACGGTGCGCGACTGCACGAGGGCGAGCCTGTCGCCCTTGCGCACGCGATCACCCAGGTTGGCGTGCACGGCCTCCACGCTACCGCTGATGCGCAGGCTCACGTCGGCCTGTTCGTTCGGGAGCGCCGCCACCTCGCCGTTGACACGCAGGAGACTGGCGACAGGCCGCAGGTCGGCCTCGACGGTTTGCAGGTCGAGCGCCTTCACCTGGGCAGCGGTGAGCGACACGGGCCCGCGAGCGCCGCCGCTCACCTTGATGTCACCACCATGGGCGAGCACGGCGGACGGCCGCAGGATGACGGTAAAGAGCGCCAGCACGATGGCCGGTAGTAAATAAAGACGGAACGGCTGCATGTCAGTGTCCTCCCGATGACGGCGGGGCTTCCACCGGATGCGTCATAAGCGGCGCCCAGGCCACGGTCGCAGTGTTGAGTTGCGCCAGCGCCTGCAAGTATTGGGCGAGCGTGTTGGCGTAACTCGCGTTGAGGTCGTTCTCCTGCCGTCCGGCCTGCACGACCTCGACGATTGACACCTGCCCCTGGCGATAGGCGTCGCGCGCAAGCTCCGCGTTGCGACGACTGAGCGGCAGCGTGTGCTCGCTGTATGCCGTGAGTGCGACGAGGAGCTGTGTCACCTGCTCGTGCTTGCCTGCCACCTCGTTCTCGACGCGCAGCCGCAAGGCGGCGAGCTGCTCGCGTGCGCTTTGTTCATCGGCTATCGCGACAGCACGCGCGCCCTGGTTGCGGTTGAACAGCGGTAGCGGGATGGACAGCGACAGCATGACCGCCTTGTCCGCCGGTTGGGACGGCACGCCTACGATTGTGGACCTGCTTTGCTGAATACCTAGAGATACGCTCCAGTCCTCCCATGCGGAAGCCTTGGCGAGCACCTGCTCGGCCTGCGCCCGGTCCGTGGCGAGCGTTAGGAGCCGCAGATCCGGCCGCCGGTTCAACGCTTGCTCGGTGAGCTGCGGGAGTGGCGGAGGCGGTGCGACAGGTGGTGTCGCGTCAACGGCCAACTTCGAATCCGGCGGATATCCCAGGAGTCCGGCCAGCACCCTGAGCGCGGCGGCGCGCTCACCGGTGAGCACCGTGCGCTCCTGGCGCAACCGCTCCAGTTCGAGCGTGGCCGTGTTCACGTCGAGCTCGGAGACTTCGCCCGCCTTCCGCCGTTGTTCGGATGCCGTCACGAGCGATTCGTCAATACCGATGAGCCGGTCGCGCAGCGCGATCTGCCGGTCAAGCGCGCCGACATTGTAGAACGACGCAGCCACTTCGCCCAGGAGCCTGCGCTCCGCCTCGTTCACCTCGGCGAGCGCCCGCGCCACGTCCACGCGGGCGACCTCCTGGGCGCGACCGATACGCCCGGCGATCGGGAAGTTCTGCGTAATGCCCTGGGAGCGGGTGTATTCGCCTTCGTTGCCGAAGTACCGGTCCGTTACGTTGCTGAGTTCGAGTCGCGGATTGGGCCAAAGGCCCGACTGCTCGAGCCGTGCGCGCGCCGCGTCCACTTGTACGCGCGCGGCCTTGAGGTCGGAATTGCGCACGAGGGCCGCGCGCATCGCTTCATCGAGCGTGAGGCCCGCAGCCGTTGCCGGACGCGGCGACGGCACGAACGCGCCGGTCAGCGCCAACAGCATGAATGTCCGGTGGACGAGACGCCCGCGCGGACGCGTTAAAGAAAACATGGTGAACCCCTCCAGCTTGCATGATCGAACCCGGCCGCGTGCGAGACGCACACGGACCTCCGTCCGGATCTCTAAAGATCCGGACGGATCTCAGGCAAGGCCAGCAGGTGGGGCGTGAGACCAGAAAGTGGTAAAGCGCGGGGAATGACTTCGAGGTCGACAGTCGGTGGGTAAAGCGATCCTGACCGCCGCATCGTGTGAAATAGCGAGCTTCGGCATCGCCAATGCCACGGCGGGGAACGAAGGTACCGCCGCCTTAACCACCGTTACACTAAGCGGTTGGGCTACAGCGGTTGCGTGCCCCAACTGCTGGCAGCAGGGATCTGAATCCTGATGGTCGGGGGCCGTGGTCTCGTGCTGCGGGTGCACCGCCGGCGATGGTGGCATGTCCGCCGCGGTTCCCGCCAATGGGCACACGAACGCGCCAAATGCCCAGGCCGCAAGGACGAGCAACGACGTGGCGCGGCGAAACCCACCGGTGCTTCCGCTTTGGATACGATTCAGTATTGCCATAGATTTGTTATTCTGGATGAACTACTCCAGGAATACAAGGAACCTAAGCAGCGGTTTTTCACGCAGCCTTTGATTAGGTGCAACGCATGTTATCCGGTTTGGATCACGTTGAAATATTCCCGATCCAAGGCGAGGCAGTAACGTCGTGAGCGTATGCAATTTTCGGAACGGCATACGCCGTCATCTGCGCATCGCAACTTGCGTTGGCAAGACTGGCAGTCATCAGGCATCAATGGACCCAAACTCCCCCTCACCCTGGCCCTCTCCCCGCGCGCGGGGAGAGGGGATGGCCCCCTCTCCCGCCGGGGCGGGAGAGGGTTGGGGTGAGGGTGGGCGTTAAGGGATCGGTGCTCGCTGATCGTCAAGCATTAACGTAGAGCTCGATAGGAAACAGGCAAACGAATTAGAGAACGGTGCTACCGCTAACATCCGTCAGAACGTCACCTTGGTATACGTGGTGGCATAGGCCGCGCCACCCCGCAGCTTTTTGTACGTCATTTGCGGGTACCATGCAGTACCGCCGGTTGCCGGGGTAGTGAACACAATATCGAATCGCTGGCCGCTGCCGATGTCGAGCTGTGTTTTGGTTTCCGGCACCGGCCATTGGCGCCCGTCCTCAACATACACGGTGAACGGTTGCGCCGTCCCGGCGCCATCCCGAATGCTGAACGTCCCGCCCACGGCGTGTATTCCGATCAATCGCAATGCGACCTTTTGATTCACCGCCGCGCTCACCGTCACTGCCGGGGCGCCACTGCCAGTGCTCTCGGTACCGTTGATCAAAAAATAGCGTGGATTGTAGTTACCGAATACCGTGGAATCCCCCACCGCCGTGTGATAGTCCGGATCCACGGTGCTGAATACTAAACTCTGTTCGACGTCATAGGCCGTCTGCGGGTCAGAGGTAAGTTGATTGTATAGGATATTACCTGCGGTATCCTTCGGCCGCACGATCAACGCGCCGTACATGCCCATGTCCAGGTGTTTCACCGTATGTACGTGGCAGTGGTACACGTAACTACCCGCCATCTCGGCGGTGGGTGTCCAGATGTAGGTAGCGCCGTTCACCTGGTGATTGTTGGTTTCGGGCACACCGTCCTGGCTGGTGGGCACATCCGCACCGTGTAAATGGATGGTGTGACCGTTATACGGTGGGTTCTCCTGCGGGGTCATCATGCTTACTGTTAGAGCGAGATTCAGTGTGTCGCCCACACCGACTTCTATGGCTGGGCCTGGAACCTGACCCGCAGCCATGCCCCCCATACCCCCCATACCCGAGCCCGACGAGCAATCGGTAAACCCCCAGAAGGTCACTGGTACACTATCGTTCATGATTTTGGTCAGCGTATTGACACACAGCGACCGGTTGATAGTCGCGGCGCCGGCCACGGGAACCCATAGGCCGGAAAGCAACATTAAAACACCGGCTGCAAGTGAAATGGTTCCAGTACGATTGAGTGATGTTGCCTGCATGATCTTGGTCTCGTAAGGGTTAGCGCGCAGTAGGTTCACTGGATATGGACCATGGCCATGATG